>JAODAO010000201.1 GCA_025463465.1 Glaciihabitans sp.
AGGATTCATCGGCGGAAACACCGGCCGAGGTAGCACCAACGAAAGAGGAAACAGATGCCTAAGCAGAAGACCCACTCGGGCGCCAAGAAGCGGTTCAAGGTGACCGGCTCGGGCAAGATCATGAAGCAGTCCGCCGGCATGCGACACAACCTGGAGAAGAAGTCCTCCGAGGTCACCCGTCGATTGAACATGGACCAGACACTGGCCCCGGCTGACGCCAAGGGCATCAAAAAGCTTCTCGGCAAGTACGGCAAGTAGGGGATTAGGGAACTAGATCATGGCAAGAGTAAAAAGAGCGGTTAACGCTCACAAAAAGCGTCGCGTAATCCTCGAGCGCGCCTCGGGTTACCGCGGCCAGCGTTCACGTCTGTACCGTAAGGCCAAGGAGCAGGTCACCCACTCCCTCGTCTACGCATACCGTGACCGTCGCGCCAAGAAGGGCGACTTCCGCCGCCTGTGGATCCAGAGAATCAACGCCGCCTCGCGCGCGAACGGCCTGACCTCCGACCGCCTCATCCAGGGACTGAACCTGGCCGGCATCGAGGTTGACCGTCGTATGCTCGCCGACCTCGCGATCACCGAGCCCGCAACCTTCGCGGCCATCGTCGCGACGGCAAAGGCTGCACTGCCAGCAGACACCTCGGCTCCCAAGGTCAACGCTGCATAATTTTCCCGGCGCGTCCTCGTGACGCACTGAGAAGAAGCTTCATCTCGAACGCCCCAGTACCCGCGCGGTGCTGGGGCGTTCGTCGTCTGCCGCCCTAAGCTGGGCCCATGATCGACAATCCACGTTCGCCGCGCGTGCGGGCCGTTGCCAAACTGTCCAAACGTGACGCCCGCCTCGAAACAGGCCTCTTCCTCCTCGAAGGCCCCCAGGCCGTTATCGAGGCCCTCAACTTCCGTCCCGAGCTGATCGTCGAGCTGTACGCGACACCGTTCGCCCTCGACCGCTACAGCGATATCGGAGTTGCCGCAGAAGAAGCCGGCATCGAGGTCGAGTTCGTGACCGAGCAGGTACTGACGTCGATGGCCGACACCGTCACCCCGCAGGGCATCATCGCCGTCTGCCGCCAGTTCCCCACGTCGCTGAAGGACATCCTCTCCGATGAGCCCAAACTGATCGCCATCCTCGAAGAGGTGCGCGACCCGGGCAACGCCGGCACCATCATCCGTGCAGCGGATGCCGCTGGCGCCGACGCCGTGATCCTCACCGGACGCAGCGTTGACCTCTACAACCCGAAGGTGGTGCGCTCCACCACCGGATCGCTCTTCCACCTCCCCGTTGCCGTGGGCATCGACCTCGAGGCCGTCATCGAACGGGTCAAGGAAGCCGGTCTGCAGATTCTCGCCGCCGACATCAAAGGGGAGGACCTGCTCGAAGCGCGCCGCGGCGGTGTTCTCGCCGGCCCGACCGCCTGGCTGTTCGGTAACGAGGCCCGCGGCCTCAGCGACGAGCACTACGCACTGGCTGACAAGGCGGTGACCGTTCCTATTTACGGCAACGCCGAGTCGATGAACCTTGCCACGGCGGCATCGGTCTGCCTGTACGAAAGCGCCTTTTCACAGCGCGATTGAGCGCTTCCCCGTGTTACGTCCGCGTTACGAACGGCCCGGCATCTTGGTGTCGGGCCGTTTGTTGTGGTTGGGTGATGGCATGGAACCACTTGTCGTCATTGATCGTGTCAACAAACATTATGGCGACTTGCATGTCCTGAAGGACATCTCCGTCACCATCAACAAGGGCGACGTTGTTGTGGTCATCGGCCCCAGCGGGTCAGGTAAGTCCACGCTCTGCCGCACCATCAACCGCCTCGAGACCATCGACTCCGGTGTGATCTCCATCGACGGAAGTGTGCTGCCGGCCGAAGGCGCAGCCCTCGCAAAGCTTCGCGCCGACGTGGGCATGGTGTTCCAGTCGTTTAACCTGTTCGCGCACAAAACCATCCTGCAGAACGTCACACTTGGTCAAACCAACGTGCGCAAGCGCAGCAAAAAAGACGCCGACAAGCGTGCGATGGAACTGCTCGACCGGGTTGGCGTTGCCAACCAGGCAAACAAGATGCCCTCCCAGCTCTCCGGTGGACAGCAGCAGCGCGTGGCCATCGCCCGTGCCCTGGCCATGGATCCCAAGATCATGCTTTTCGACGAGCCGACGTCGGCACTTGACCCCGAGATGATCAACGAGGTCCTCGACGTGATGGTCGGTCTCGCCAAAGACGGAATGACCATGGTGGTTGTCACCCACGAGATGGGCTTCGCCCGCAAGGCGGGGGACCGTGTCCTGTTTATGGCCGACGGGCAGATCGTCGAAGACTCCACCCCGGAGAAATTCTTCACCGCGCCGGAGTCGCCGCGCGCACAGGACTTCCTGTCGAAACTGCTGACCCACTAGAACTGAATAGCCCCATATTTTCCCGCGCACCGCGGGAAACCCTCTTACCCGCCAATTGGCGGGTCGGATACACAGCACAACACAGCACTAGGAGAACGATGAGAGTCAAGAAAACTCTGACCATATCCGCACTGGCCCTGACAGCGGTTCTCACCATGGCCGGTTGCTCCAGCTCAGGCGACGATGCAGCCGAGGCTCCCGAAGTAGAGCAGACCGAGTTCGCCGCAGGCAGCACGATGGCAGCACTCCAGGACGCTGGAAAGATCACCATCGGAACAAAGTTCGACCAGCCGCTCTTCGGCCTCGTCGATGCAGACGGTGACCCCCAGGGCTTTGACGTCGAGATCGGCAAGCTGATCGCGGCCAAGCTCGGCATCGCCGAAGACGGCATCACCTGGACCGAGACCGTTTCGGCCAACCGCGAGCCCTTCATCGAGTCTGGTGAGGTTGACATCGTCATCGCCACCTACACGATCAACGACGCCCGCAAGGAAGTTATCTCCTTCGCAGGCCCGTACTACGAAGCAGGCCAGGACCTCCTGGTTCTCGCCGGCAACCCGGAAAAGATCGAGGGTCCCGACGACCTCGCCGGCAAGGCTGTCTGCACCGTGAGCGGATCCACCTCGGAGAAGAACATCGCCGAGTACACCACCGACATCATTGCCGCCGGTGGTTACGGTGACTGCCTGGAGCCGCTGCGCACCGGTGCCGTCTCCGCTGTCACCACGGACAACGTGATCCTGGCCGGCCTCGCCGACCAGAACGCGCCCGAGTTCGAGGTCGTTGGCAACCCGTTCACGCAGGAGCCTTACGGAATTGGCCTCGCCAAGGACGACACGGACTTCCGTAACTTCATCAACGACACGCTCGAGGAGTCCTACGACGACGGTGCCTGGGCTGACGCCTGGGAGAACACCGCCGGTGTGGTGCTCGACACCCCTGAGCCCCCGGCAGTCGACCGTTACTAGTCGCGCATAAAGAAGCGGCCCCTT
>JAODAO010000251.1 GCA_025463465.1 Glaciihabitans sp.
AGCTTCCAGAACGTCCCCGTCGGCCAGCCCGGTGTGTTCACCGGTCTCGCCAACTACCGGGAGATCTTCACCAGCGAACGCTTCGGCCGGGACCTCGCCTTCACCGTCGTCTACACACTGGTCGTCACCGTCGTCAAAGTCGTCGTCGGTTTCGGCATCGCCCTGATGCTGCACCGCATCACCCACGGCCGGATGGTTATCCTCGGCCTGCTGATGGCCGCCTACGTCGTCCCAACCGACATCGGGGCCCTCAACTTCTCCTGGCTGTTCAGCGACATCTTCGGCGGCCCGGTGAACCGATTCCTCGAACTCTTCGGCGTGCACATCAGCTGGCTCACCGAAACCGGCCCCGCCCGTACCCTCATCGGCCTGCACGCGATCTGGCACGAGACCCCGTTTGTGATCCTCATCCTGCTCGCCGGCCTGCAGACCCTGCCGGAGGAGCCCATGGAAGCGGCCCACCTCGACGGCGCGAGCTGGTGGCAACGCCAGCGTTTCCTCGTTATCCCCATGCTCGGGCCGTTGTTCACCTTCGTTGGCCTGATCAGCGTGATGGACAGCCTGAAGGTCTTCGACTCGATCCGCATCATCACCCCGGCAGCTGGCACGGTCGGCACCGAATCGGTGATGGCCTACGTCTACTCGGTGGCCCTCGGCGAATCGTATCGACTGGGGATTGCCAGCGCCGTCAACGTGGTGACCATCCTGATCACCATCGTTCTCCTCATCCCGTTCCTCCGTTCAACCTGGAAAGGAGCGCGAGCGGTATGACCTCCACCCTGACGCGCCCGTCGGCCCGTTCGAACAGCGCCATGAGCTCCTCCATTGTTATGCGACCAACCGCCCGGCGCAAACGCCGCAACGACCGCATCGTCGCCCTCGGCATCGGAGCGATCCTCTCCTTCTTCGCCTTCCTGTCCCTTTCGCCCTTCATCTGGGCATTCCTGACCGCGATCAAACCGTTCCGCCAGGCCTTCACCAACCCGCCCACCTGGAGCTTCACCCCGGAGTTCACCTCCTTTGTGCAGCTGTGGCGCGGCACCGAATTTGCCGCGGTCCTCACCAACACCTTCATCGTCGCGATCTGCACCGTCATCGTGGCACTGGCGGTCGGGGCGCCCGCCGCCTACGCGTTCGCCCGGTACTCCGGTGTGATCGGCCCCATCCTGCTTGTGCTTGCTGTGGTGCTTCGCACCATCCCGCGTTTCGCGATCATCCTCCCGTTCTACGAGGCGGCCAAGGGTCTCGGCATCTACGACACCAACTTCGCCCTGGTGGCCGCGCTGGTGGCGGTGAACATGCCGTTCACCCTCATCCTCCTGGTCGGCTTCTTCCGGGACATCCCGGTGGAGCTCGACGAGGCGGCCATGATCGACGGCTGCAGCCGCTTCGGCGCCTTCCGCCGGGTGATCATCCCCCTGATGGGCCCGGGGCTCGTCACTGCCGGTGTCTTCACGCTGCTGCTAGCGTTTCAGGAATACGTCGTGGCGTTGACTCTGACCCAGAACTACGCCGTGACCATCCCCGTTTTCATCGCAGCCCAAAAGGGAGCAGACGATGTGTCGACCTACCTGACCCTGGCTGCTGCCAGCGTCGCGCTGGTCATCCCCGTTGTGCTGATCGTCTTCTTCGCCCGCCGCTACCTCGTCGCCGGCATCGGTGGCGGTGCGGTGAAGGGATGAGTTCCAACCGCATCACCAGTCACGACGTCGCCCGCGAGGCCGGTGTCTCGCAGGCGACCGTGTCGAGGGCGCTGCGCGAGGACAGCCAGATCTCCGCCCGCACCATCGCCCGGGTCAGGGAGGTCGCCGACAGGCTCGGGTATGTGCCGAGCAGCCTCGGCCGCAGCCTGTCGCGCCGAACCACCGGGCAGATCGCCGTCGTCGCGGAACTTGGCAACCTCACCTACCCGGACACCGTGCCGGTGATGCACGACGAACTCGCCCTGCACGGCTACCGGATGCTGCTCATCTCAGAGTCCGCCGACAAGGAACTGGACCACGAGATCCTTTTCGACGGATCCGTCGACGGGGTGATCCTCACCACCACCCGGCTCGACTCGACCCTGCCGGCCCGGTTGCACGCCAAACGTGTGCCGTTCGTGTTCCTCAACCGCACCGCGCGCGGGGTGGTCGGCGACAGCGTCACCGCCGACAACGCCGGCGGTGCCCGCGCCGTCGCCCAACTGCTGCTGGGTGAGGGGCACCGGAACATCGCGATGCTCAGCGGTCCCACCGACATGAGTTCCTCCGTGGTGCGTGAACGCGCCTTCACCGCGGCCCTCCGCGAGGCCGGCATCGAGCCGGGCCACCGGCCCATCATCCGCCGCGAACTGGTCCACGAATCCGGGCGCCTCGGCTGGGGCGACCTGGTTTCCATGCGGGAAAGACCCACCGCAGTGTTCTGCGGGGCGGACGCCGTCGCCGTTGGCCTGCTCAACGCGATCGCCGAACAGGGCGACTCCGTGCGACGCCCGGCGGTCGTGGGCTTCGATAACAGCCCCATCGCCGGCTGGCCGGTGTTCGCTCTCACCACCGTAGACACCCACCTGCGCGACATGGCCCGCCTGGCCACGCAGATGCTGGTCGAGCGGCTCGACATCACCACAAGCGGCGCCGAGGTGGCGCCCCGCAAGGTCGTTGTCCCCACCACGCTCACTCTCCGCAGTTCCCATGTCGGCGGCTGAGCGCGCCAACCCGACCACAGGAGACACCCCGCTTCGCCGGCCCCGCCGCCGCGATATCTGGATCCTGTGCGCGATCGTTGTTGTCCTGATGGCGACGGTGTCGACGGCGAACCTCTCCGTTCCCGTTTTCGCCGCAAGCAGCTGGAACCCCACCCCCACTGAACTCACCTGGTACGTCGATGCGTATGTCATCGCGTTCGCCTGCTTCCTCCTCCCCGGCGACATGCTCGGCTCACGCTTCGGCCACGGAAAAGTCCTCCTCATCGGGCTGGCCCTGTTCTGCCTCGCCAACCTGGGCGCCGCGCTCGCCCCTGGCCTGCCCGCCCTGATCATCGTGCGCGCCATCGCCGGCATCGGCGCCGCGCTCGCGCTTCCGCAAACCCTGTCGATCCTGCTCGCCCGTTCCACCCCCGGCCGTCGCGCCGGCGTGGTGGCGGCGTGGACGGCATCCACCAGCGTCGCCGGTGTTGTGGGCAACGGCCTCGGCGGTTTCCTCATCGAGACTTTCTCCTGGCGGTCGATCTTCGCCGTCACCGTGCCGCTCATCGCGATCCTGATGGTGCTCGTCGCCGTGCTCGTCGGACTCGACCACGAACGGCGAAACCGCACGATCCGGGTGGATGTCGCCGGAATGGCGCTGTTCATCGTCGCGGCGGTGTCACTGCTGGTGATCATGATCGAGGCGCCGGCGGGAATGTCCAACCCCGTGCCCGTGATCATCGCCGTCGCCGCGTTTGTGCTGGCCGCCATTCCCTTTGTGATGCTCGAGCTCCGGCGTCCCACCCCGATGATCGACCTGCGCACCTTCCTCTCCCCTCAGGTTCGCGCCTCGGCACTCGGCATCGGGGTGACGTTCATCGCCCTGTTCGCCCTGTTTTCGATCAACGCCCACTTCATCCAGACCGCCCGCGGGCTCAGCCCCGCCATCGCCGGCCTCAGCCTCGTTCCCGTCGCCCTGACGATGTTCTTCGTCACCCATGCCTCGGTTCCCCTTGTGCGACGGTTTGGGGTCAGTCCCGTTGTCGCCGTTGGGATGCTGATCTCGGCGGCCGGCTACCTGCTGGTCGTTGTGTGGAGCACCTCGGCACCGTTGGGGGTGTATGAGATCGCGCTCGTGATCGTCGGAATCGGGGCGGGGCTCTGCTCATCCCCCCTGTCCACCGAACTCACCGCCGCCTCCGCCACCGAGCGGATTCTCACCACCGGCCACCCCATTCCCACCACCACAAAACCCTCCGGTGCCGGGCTCAACAGCACCCTGCGCGAGCTGTCCTCCGCGGTGGGTGTTGGCCTCAGCGGTGTGGTCCTGGCCACCACAACCAGCCATTCGCTTGCCGCCGGCACCATCACCGGGCCCGACGTCCTCTCCTCCATGCACCTCGCCCTCACCGTGGTGGCGATAGCCCTGCTCGCCGCGCTCGTGCTGATGTTCATCGACATCCGCCTGCTCTCGGCCCGCCGCCGACGCCGCGCACTGTCCTGACCGCGCACTTCCCCGACCGCC
>JAODAO010000306.1 GCA_025463465.1 Glaciihabitans sp.
TCATACGCCGCCGGCGATGGCTACCACGCCTTTAATACCCCGGTCGGGCGCATCGGCCTGCAGATCTGTTACGACAAAGCGTTTCCTGAGGCGGCGAGGATGTTGGCGCTGGACGGCGCCGAGATCATCGTGAGCCTGTCGGCATGGCCGGCATCCCGAACTGCCCCGGCGGCCAACATCCAGGAGGACCGCTGGACGTATAAATTCAACCTCTTCGACCAGGCCAGGGCGCTGGACAACCAGGTGTTCTGGATCGCCTCCAACCAGCAGGGCTCCTTCGGCTCCCTCAACTACGTCGGCAACGCCAAAATTGTTGACCCCGGCGGCAACACCATCGCCAGCACCGGGCAGGAAGAGGGGCTCGCGATCGCTGAGATCGACGTCGCCACAACCCTTGCGGGTGCGCGCGGGGGCATGTATCACCTCCGCGATCGCCGACCCGACGCCTACCAATCCCCGGTGACGGCCGGCGCCTCGGCCTGATCGGCGCATCGCTGACACCCGACATCCCCCTGCTGCACCGCTGCTGGACCACCCGCGGCATCCATCGATCTTCGGCATACAGCGAAAGAAGACCCGAACCATGGACACACTCTCTGCGGACACCTCCGCTGCGGACAACTCGCCTGCTGACTCCCCGGGTGCGACCGGGCAGAGCCGCATCGCCGTCGCCATCGTGGGTGCCGGGCAGGCGGGGCTGTCGCTGAGCTGGCATCTGACCCGGGCGGGCATCGACCATGTGCTGCTGGAGCGCAGTGGTATCGCCCACGAGTGGAGCACCGGGCGCTGGGACAACTTCACCCTGGTCACCCCCAACTGGCAGTGCCGCCTTCCCGGCTACGAATACTCGGCGGGGGAGCCGGACGGGTTTATGGGCCGAGACGACGTCTACGAATTCGTGCGCAACTATTCGGACTCGTTCGGCGCCCCGGTGCGCGAGGGGGTCGAGGTGACCCGGCTTGTACCGGAACCCGACGGCGGTTACCTGCTGACTACCACCCAGGGTGTGCTCAGCGCCGACCAGGTGGTGATCGCGACCGGCGGATACCACAACCCGATCATCCCGACCTTTGCCGCGGCGATCCCGGCGAGCGTCAACCAGCTGCACTCGTCCGAATACCGCAATCCGCAGGTTCTCGCCGACGGCGGCGTGCTGGTGGTCGGCTCCGGCCAGTCCGGTGCCCAGATCGCGGAGGATCTCTTCCTTGAGGGGCGGGATGTGCATCTCGCCCTGGGCACCGCACCGAGGGTGGCGCGGTTCTATCGCGGCCGCGACTGTGTGGCGTGGCTGAATGACATGGGCATCTACGACATACCCGTGCAGCAGCAGGCTGGTGGCCTGTCGAAGCGTGAGTCCACGAACCACTATGTCACCGGGCGCGACGGCGGCCGTGACATCGACCTCCGCGCGTTCGCCCGCGACGGGATGCACCTCTACGGCAGGCTGACCGGGTTGCAGGACGGGGCGCTCGGCTTCGCTCCGACCGTCGCGGCGTCTCTCGACTACGCCGACTCGGTCGCGGAGTCGATCAAAAACAACATCGACGAGTACATCGCCCGCGAGGGCATCGACGCCCCCACCGAGGACCGATACACCCCGGTCTGGGCGCCGGAGACGGAACCGGAGCGACTCGACCTGGTCGCGGCGGGCATCGGCACCATCATCTGGTCGATCGGCTACTCCGCCGACTACCGCTGGATCAACGTGGGAGTTTTCGACGGTGCGGGTCACCCCACCCACCACCGCGGTGTCACCTCCGCCGATGGGCTCTACTTCCTGGGGCTGCCGTGGCTGAACACCTGGGGTTCCGGCCGCTTCGAGGCCATCGCCCGTGACGCTGACCACCTCGCGGCGCAGATCATCAAACGTGCCCGGCTGAACGAGGAGAGCGCCGCGGCGGTGCAGCTGGCCAGCTGACGTCGTCGACCTGGTCGTGGTGCAGGGCGCTGCGGTGCAGAGGACTGCGGTGCAGGGCGCTGCGGCTACGCGACCAGGGCCGCCCTCAGTATCGTGAGGGCCTTCGGCCCCATTCCGTGCAGCCGGGCGACGGCGTCGAGGTCAGCGGCCCTCAGGTCGTTGAGCGACAGGATGTTCGCATCCACCAGCGCGCGACGGGCGGGGGAGCCGATGTGCAGTTCACGCCAAAAGCTGTCCTTTGCAGCGTAAGCGTCGTGATCCACCTCGCCACGCGTCACCGGGCACGGTGAAACCTCGTCCTGCTGCGGAGCCATAATTCGAGGATATGACCGCACATCGCCGGGGGCAACGGCGGGAGGGCGGCCGGCCACCCGTTTGCGGCGGGTGCGCGGTCGCCTGGCATAGACGAGCGCTCCTTCGCTGGAGAGTGCCAGCAGCAGGAGAATATCAAGGCAGAGGCCCGGCAGCCCCGAGCGGAAGGTCAGGTCGGTGCCGCCGGTTGCGACATCCACCATCTGCACCACGACGGCCACGCAGCTGAGGCTCATCGCGAGCACCCGCGCCCCGTTGCGGCCAAGGAAAACCTGCCAGGCGACGGCAACCTCCACCAGGGCGAAAACGACGATGGCGCCAATAAGAGCCCACAGGCCAACGGCCCAGGTGCCGGAGTCAACGCCGCCGGTGCGCGCGGCCAGGAGGGTGTCCCAGTGCTGGAGGAGGGTAACAACGCTGCCGGCGGCCGCCGCGGCGCGGGCCAGGACCAGAATTGCGGCGACGGTGGTGACCGCCGGGCGGGTGTCGCGGCTGTCGGTGGTGAGGACGGGGGAGGCGACGCCGGGTGTCTGCACCGCGCCGAGGTCGATGACCGGCAGGTTTCCGTCGGTGACGATGGCGTCGCCGCCGCCGTTCCTCGCGTGATAGCCGGTGGAGAAATTGTTGATCACGGTCACGGTCACCGCGGGGTCGGCGGACGCGGCAGTGGCGACGACGTGGTCACGCTCGGCGTCGGTGTCCGCGGCGATCTTGTGGGTGACCTGCAGGGTGAACAGCGACAGCCCAACGCTGCGGTCGTAGGTTCCGGCGGCGAGCCAGTCTGCGCGGTGGCCTCCGGGAAGCATCCACCCGTCCGGACATTTCCAGAAGCGCACGTGGTGGCGTTTGCCCGGGCTGCCGTCGACCTGCTGCTGGTAGGCGAAGTCCTGGAGGCGGCCAAATAGCAGCAGCGGGCTGACCGGCGCGGCCGGGTAGCTGCGGCGTAGCACCGTGGAGCGCACGATGCGCCAGCCGCTGGTCGCGGAGAGATCGTCGGCGCGCACCCAACCGGCGGCCGTCATCACGTGGTGCAGCTGCCCCTCGGCGCCAAGAAGCGCAATGTTGATGGGGTCGCCGAGCAACCCGTCGGTCGTGCGGGCGCGGCCGATGAAGTACTCGGGCACATAAATGTGGGTGAGGATGCGTTGCAGGCGGGGCAGGACCAGGTAGGCGAGAAGCGCCCAATAGACGAACGCGAACCACAGCTCTCCCCAGCCGATGGTGAAGCTCTGCCGGAACAGCAGGTACGCCAGCCAAACGGCGGCGACCCCGCCGAAGACAAAAAATGCGCGGGCCATCCCACGGTCCACCGACGGAGGCGGCAGCAGGTCGTGCGGCTGGCGGCGCCTCACAACGGGGGACGGGGAAGAGGGTCGAGACCGTCGCCCGTGCCGCGCGCCGCAGACCACGGGGTGTGCGTTGGGCCGGAGAACTCCGTCATCCCGCCACTCTAAGGGCGTGGTCACGGCTCAACCAGTGCCGCCCAGACATGCGCCACAACCGGCGTTTGTTCTGTAGGGGGATGATTCACCCAAAGTTCTTGTGCGGACGTTCTCAAACCTGCTTAGGCTGACCGCATGACCAGAAATCAGATCGTCGGATTTGCATTGCTCGTCGGTGGACTACTCATCGGGATAATCGGCCGTTTGGTGCACGGTGGCGAGGAGAGCGGCGAAATCTATGTCGCCTTCTGGGGCTTCATCGCCCTTATGACGATCATCAGCGGCGGGATGATCCTGGCGCGCACCCGCCATACCTAGGGTTTTTGCCCCGCCGGTATAGCCGGTCAGACCTTAAACCGGCCAGCACGGGTAAAGACCCTCCTCGTTTCGCTCGGCAAAAAGAGGATCGTGGCCAAGGCGAGCATCGGGCCACCCACGAACTCCACCGGTGAGGTGAGGAAGCTGATCCCCGCGGGTGCATCAACGAGGGTGAGAATGCCCTGGCTGAGGATAAAAGCGACACTGAGGCCGGCGAAGAAGAGACCGAGAACGGTCGGCAGAACCGTGTACTCATCCCTCAGGACAGTGATGATTACGGTGATCGCCGTGGCGACAACGTTCGCGCCCGCGACGACCCAGAGGACGGTGGTAAAGCCGATCGTGCTGGAGGTGTACCCGGAGTTGCCGCCTCTGCCCCAGAGATAAACAAACGTGGTGGTTTCCAGCTGCGGCTGCACACAGACGAAGTACAGGATCCGCGCAAGCACCACCAGCACGCCCCAGCCGACCACGATGCCTAATAGGCGAGTGTCTGTGCGGGGTCGGAGGCGCGGGGTCGCTGGCATTGCTGAACAGTAGCAGCGTCGGATACGGCAAAGACCCCACCGGAAATTCCGATGGGGTCTTGGACGCTGCAGTGAGCCAGTTGCCGTGGACTAGAAGTCCCAGTCCTCGTCCTCGGTGACAACGGCCTTGCCGATGACGTAGGAGGATCCCGAGCCGGAGAAGAAGTCGTGGTTCTCGTCCGAGTTGGGGGAGAGAGCGGAGAGGATCGCCGGGCTG
>JAODAO010000315.1 GCA_025463465.1 Glaciihabitans sp.
ACGCGGTGACATTGGCCCCGGTGCCGTTGAACACGGGGAACACTTCGGCCTGCTCGCCGAACTCCGCCCGCATCACCTCGGTCAGCCGCGCGGTGTAGACATCGCCGCCGTAGGCGACCTGGTGGCCACCGTTCGCCTCGCCGATCGCGGCAAGAACCTCGGGCAGGACACCGGCGTAGTTGTCGCTCGCAAAAGTGCGGGCCGACTCATCATGAAGTTTCACAAAACCAATTCTGTCGTGGTCGTGGGCGCAACCGCGCCACGGCCTGTCCCACTCACGCCACCACCACGCGCGAACCGTTGAGTTCGTGGGCCGGGGCGCCCCAGAGATCAACCATGCAACCGGCCAGTACACCGGCCGGAGTTTCGCCGTCCCCGTCACCGATTGAGCGCACAACATACGTCACGGCCGCCGCCGTGCCGGCCTTGGCCCAGCCGGAGGCAAGGGCGGCAACCCAGGCCTCCGCTGCTGCCTTCGCCGTGGCGTAGTTGGCATTGCTCCACGTGGGTGATTCAGCCGCCGGCGAACTGACGATCGCCAGACGACCGGCAGGGGAGGCGGTGAGGTCGTCGCGGAAGGCGATGCTGGTGCTGCGCAGGGTGGTCAGGATGCGGGATTCCAGGAACTGCCAGTCGGAATCGGACTGGCCACCGCGCCAGCCACCAACCACGTGGATGAGGCCGTCCACCGGTCCCACTTCCGACCGCACACGGGCGGCGAGCTCGGTGACGGCTGCGAAATCGGTGAGGTCGCAGACGTAGGAGGCGTCGGCTGCGACATCCCCCAGCCTCTGCGCGTTCGAACCAACGGCCACCACGGTCGCACCGCTTGCCCGAAGGGCCGCGACCGTCGCGGTGCCGGCTGAACCGGTGGCGCCCGCGACCAGGACAATGCGGCCGGTGTTGTTGGTGGTGACGGGCGAGGGGCCAGTCGCCGCGTCAGTCATCGGTGACAACCGTGCCCACGATGCCGGCGGTGGAGGCGATGACGGTCACCATCTTTTTCTGTAGGGCTTCGTAGAACATGGAGAGGGGAAACTCGTCGTCCATCACGGCATCGGTGAGACCCTTTGGCGGCCCCTCCAGCGGCAGGTCGCGCACGGCCCAACGTGAGGCCGGGTGAGGGGTGAGGGTGGAGGCGACGAGGTCGTATGCGGCCAGCCAGTGTGCCATTTTTGGTCGGTCGATGGAGCGCCAGTAGAGGTCGTCGATGGCCTGGCCAAGGGCGAGCACTGCCCCGGGTACCTCGTCCCAGTCGATGGTGAGGCGGGTGTCTGTCCAGTGCAACACGTGCTGCTGGTGCAGCCAGGCGAACAGCAGCTGCCCGCCGAGGCCGTCGTAGTTTCGCACCCGGCTGCCGGTGATGGCGAAACGGAAAATGCGGTCGAAGATGATGGCGTATTGGACAAGGGCGGCCCGGTCGCGGGTCACCGGGTCGGTATCCTCGGCGCGCTGCACCCGGACGGCCTCGCGGAACGCGGTCAGGTCGCAGCGCAGTTCCTCCAGCGAATACAGGAAAAACGGCATGCGCTGCTTGATCATAAAAGGGTCGAACGGCAGGTCGCCGCGCATGTGGGTGCGATCGTGGATCAGGTCCCACATCACGAAGGTTTCCTCGGCCAGGCGCTGGTCGCCGATGAGGCGCGCAGCGTCGGTCGGCAACTCGAGGTGGGTGATGGCGGCGGCCTCGGTCACCACCCGGCGAAAACGTGCGGCCTCGCGGTCGGCGAATATCGCGCCCCAGGTGAAAGTGGGGATCTCGCGCATCGCCACCGTCTCGGGAAACAACACGGCGGAGTCCGTGTTGTAACCGGCGGTGAAGTCGAGGAAACGGATCGGCACGAACAGGGCATTCGAGTACGCCCCGTCCTGCAGGTCCGCGACAAACTGCGGCCAGATCACCTCGACCAGCACGGCCTCCAGCAGGCGCGAGGTGCTGCCGTTCTGCGTGTACATCGGAAACAGCACCAGGTGGCGCAGGCCGTCGACGCGGTCGCGCTGGGGCTGGAACGCCATCAGGGAGTCGAAGAAGTCGGGCACCCCAAAATCGTTGTCCGCCCAGCGGCGCAGGTCGGTGCGGAGCGCCTCGAGGTACTCGGAATCATGCGGAAAATGCGGGGCGAGGTCACCAATCGCTGTGACGATGGCGCCGATGTGCAGCCGCGCGTCGGAGTGGTCCTCGGCGAGGGGGATGCTTCCGTCCTGCATCTGCGTGGCCTGGATGGCCTCAGCGCCCCCCTTGATGGCGAGCCACGCGGCTGAGGTGACGAGTGACCGTGCGGAAACCGGCGCGGCACTACCCACCTCGGTTTTCGCAAGGGGATCCAGCAGGGGAGGTCGGGACATTGCGGGGCCTTCCGTCGTGGGGCTGCCGGCAGGGACTGCCTTCATCGAGCTGCTTCGAGCCTATTGACGGATGCGTGATATTTGATTGTGTTTGGCGCGGCTTAACTGCGTTGTCACGCCGGTAATGCGCTGCTTAATTGCGTGAAGGCGGCGTAAGCCGCGGGATTCCTAAGAATCCGACACGACGCACACCGCCTGTGGCTGCCGCGGAAGCAGCAAGCACGCCCCCTACGCGGTGGGTGCCTCGTCGAGGTTGCTGGCGATCAGCGCGGCCACCTCGGCCAGCGCGGCGTCGGCGCTGTCGCCCTCTGCCGTCAGGGTGACCTCGTCACCGAACTGCACACCGAGGGCGAGCAGCGAGAGGATGCTGGCGGCGTTGACAGCGGCGGAACCCTCCTTCTGGATGGTGATCGAGGCGCCGGACTTGGCGGCGGCCTGGGCGAAAAGCGAAGCGGGGCGGGCGTGCAGGCCGCTGGGGGATCCGACGATGGCGGTGGTGCTTGGCATGGTGATATTCCTTGGTTCTGGGTTGGGGTGCGGGTGGTGGGAATGGCAACCACGCACCCGTCGATGCCGCTGACCTTACCAAGCCAACCCGCGAGAAAGCCTCAGTGTGGCCCGAGCCGGTTCCGATTCGGTGGCGGAGCTCACGCACTTTCTCACGGCGAGATAACGGCCGTGTTATCCACAGTTCGGTCGTCTACTCCCACGCCGCGGGCCCCCATCGATGAGAGTCGCGGTATGACAATCTCTGAGGTTCCGCTGCCCACCATCTCCACCATGTTCGACGACTATTTCTCGGCCAGCCAGTCACGGGCGCAACCACTCACCGGTCGGCGCATCGCTGCCGTCCGCGTGCATCTGGAGGCCTATCTTGATGAGCACGCCGCCGGCATCCTGACCACCTTGCAGCTACAGATACTGCACGCCGAGCAGCAGTTCAACCCCGAGGGGGCGTTTGTGCGCACGATGCATCCGGAGGACCTGTATTACAGCTTCTACGGTTACCTGAAACCCGAATACCGGCTGCCCGGCCTGGTCGACGCTGGCATCCAGCTGCGGGTCGTTGATGGCCTCGCCCGCTGGATGTGGACGCGGGGGCTGCTGGTCGACCTCAACCGCAACAGCTGCATCGTTCTTGATGTCGAGGGGGCAATCAAGCGGGCCCGCCGTGAACTCGCCGTCGCCCGGGAGGAACAGGACTGACCATCAGCGGGCGGGAGCTGGATATCTCCTGAACGAATTGCATTGTGTGCAACTCAGTTGTGCGCAACTCTGTTAGTGTGGCGTTATGGCCACCACCGACATACTCCCGCCGGAGCAGCAGATCTGCTTTGCGTTGTACTCGGCATCCCGGGCGATCACCGGCCGTTACCGCGACCTGCTCGCCCCGCTCGGGGTCACCTACCCGCAATACCTGGCACTGCAGATCCTGTGGGAGAGCGGTACAAGCTCGGTCAGCCAGCTTGGTGATCGCCTGCAGCTCGACTCCGGCACGCTTTCCCCACTGCTGCGCCGACTCGAGGCGCTCGGCCTCGTCAGCCGCGGTCGCTCCACCGCCGACGAGCGGATCGTGGAGATCTCCCTCACCGAGGCCGGAGACGCCCTGCGCTCACACGCACCGCGAATCGGCGAGGCGATCTGCGCGTCGACCGGACTGCCGCAGGACGAACTCGACGAGTTGCAGCAGCAGATCGCCACCCTCGCCGCGCGGGTCCGCGCGCTCCCCTAAGCCCTCACCACACCCGGCCGATCCCTGGCCTTCCCGAAACACACCGACAAAAGGACAGAAAAATGCCTACACGTACCGCGCGCACCGCCTGGACCGGAACCCTCGAAGCCGGAGAGGGCCAGGTCGAACTGACCAGCTCCAAGATCGGCACATACAACGTCTCGTTCCCCAAGCGCGCCGCCGATGAGGCGAACGGCTCCACCAGCCCCGAGGAACTCCTCGCCGCAGCGCACTCCGCCTGCTACGCCATGCAGCTCTCCGCCACCCTCGGCGAGAGTGGCGGCACCATCGAGGCCCTCGACGTCGCAGCCGAGGTCACCCTCGGCGCCGACCCGGCCGGCGGATTCCGCCTCACCGGCATCCACCTCATCGTCCGAGGCGAAGTGACCGGCATCGACAGCGACACCTTTCTTGCCGCCGCAAACGACGCCAAGGCCAACTGCCCCGTCAGCAAGGCCCTCACCGGGGTCCAGATCACCCTCGACGCCGAGCTCGAAGAGTAATCAGTACCCACAACGTCGGCCCGGCCGCTGGAGTAACCTCCGGCTGGCCGGGCTTTTTGGGTTGTAGCTGCCACTTCGGACCGGTGTGGAGTCTCGACAATCGGGCGAATGTCAACTCGGCAGCTTCAGCGCTCACTACCGTGGTCGGGTTCCCACGGCGTCCAGCGCGGTGGCGGATTCGCCTCATCGGCATCGCTCGCCAAGAGCACCGTTGCCGCGAGCGCGTCGGAGGATGTCAACGTCCCGCTGGTAATCCCGACCGGCAACTACACGAGCGCCCTCACGGTGACGTCCTCGGCCAACCGCCCCGGAGGGCCCCGCTGCGCTGCACCGTCGACTGATTGGTTGGCTATGTGCCGCAGCGTTTTCGTGGTTATAGGCGGTTTCTGCTCGCCTCGCCTGCGAGGACCCGGCTGCAATAAAGCATCGACACTCTTGATTCAACCCCGGCGACCGGTGTGACAAATGTCGGCGGCCCTCCGACTCGTATGTAGGAACCACAATCCAGGTCGACGTCTGCAGGCCCTCTGCATTTCCCGCTTCCGGCTGATAGAACATGCGGCACAACTGCATGTCTGACGCCTGGGTTGTCCAAGTCGAACAGGAGTAATCATGAGTGAGTTTGATCGAACTAACCGCGCCGGGGGCGCAAACGATGGCGAGAAGGTCGCCGCCACCGCGATCGGAGGCGGGCCCACCACCCGCCAGGCGGTCGTGGAGAGGGAGAAAGAGGAGTTTGGCGGGATGAAGTTCGGGTCTGCTTTCTTCGGATGGCTGACCGCAACGGGAACCGCCGTAATTCTCACCGCCATCCTCGCCTCCACGGGGACAGCAATCGGCCTTGGCAACGGTGCGACTGCCGATGACGTCGCCGATGCTGCCACCTCAAACGCCGACACGGTGGGACTGGTCGGAGCCATCGTGCTCGCGGTCATCCTGCTGGTTGCCTACTTCTGCGGCGGCTACGTTGCCGGGCGGATGGCGCGCTTCGACGGGGTGAAGCAAGGAATTGCCGTATGGCTCTGGGCAATCATCCTCGCCGTCGTCCTTGCCATCGTCGGTGTGATCGCCGGGGCCCAGTTCGACGTGCTTGCGCAGCTCGACAGCTTCCCCCGCATCCCGCTTAATGAAGGTGCGATCACGGCCGGGAGCATTATCACGGTTGTGCTCGCCCTCGTCGTCAGCCTGGTTGGCGCGATTCTGGGTGGCCTCGCCGGAATGCGCTACCACCGCCGTGTCGACAAAGCCGGCCTCGGCCGTTAACCCTTTTCGCGACAACCTGAATTGCCGGGCGTGCGCCCGGCTGGAAAGAGAACAATATGATCTCCGCAAACAATGTCAATGACCTCGTCGGCGCGACTACCTACGACAACGAAGGAGACAAGGTCGGATCCGTCGGCCAGGTGTATGTCGACCCCGACACCCGTGCACCCCTGTGGGTGACCGTGAAAACCGGACTTTTTGGAACCTCGGAGAGTTTTGTGCCCGTGGACGACGCGTCGTTCGACGGCGACACGATCCGCGTCCCGTACGAGAAGGCATTTATCAAGGACGCCCCGCGCGTGGAGGACGATGGCGCGATGAGCGAGGCCGAGGAGAACGCTCTTTACGCCTACTACGGCAACGCCGAAGCGGGCAGTGTCGGCACGGCTAACGTCAGCGGCACGTCATCTACCACGACCGCGGGGTACGACACATCGGGATCGACCACGGACGACGCGATGACACGGTCAGAAGAGCGGCTTCACGTCGGAACGGAAAAGGTCGAGGTCGGCCGGGCGCGGCTGCGCAAGCACGTCGTCACCGAGATGAAGACCATCACTGTCCCCGTCAGCCGCGAGGAAGTCACCCTCGTGCGCGAACCCATCAGCGAGGCCAACATCGGCGACGCGACCGCGGGCCCTGACATCAGCGAAGAAGAGCACGAGATTGTGCTCACTGAGGAGCGCGTTATCGTCAGCAAAGAGACCGTTCCCGTCGAGCGGGTTGCGCTTGACACCAAAACGGTGACCGAGCAGCGGCAGGTGACCGAGGAGGTCGCCCACGAAGAGATTGAGTTGATCGAACCCGGCACGGCGGACACGAACAACCGCATCTAGCCGACAGTGGCCGCCGGCAAGGGAATCGACGTTCCTCGCCGGCGGCCTGCCTTTCGGCAACCACGGTGTGCCGTCGGGTTCTCGGTTAGACAATTAGGTAGCCGCACAGCTGCCGAAAAGTGGCAGTTGCCGCGCAACCGTTCCTCGTCACACCGCAAGCCCCTTGGCCAGATCGGTGGTTGCCCTGCTCTCGTCCGCCCGTCGGCTAGGGTCGAAAATACCCATCAACCCACCCAGCAATCCGATCCTCCCGGACCCGAATCGCATGATCGAAAGGCCGCTTTGGTTGTGCTTCCCGGACGCGATTCACTAACGGACGCCGATGACAGCACGGTTGCCAGTCGCGCGGCCGACGGTGACATCCGCGCTTTCGAGATCCTTATGCGCCGGTACGGATCGCTGATGAACGCGTATGCGGCTCGGATCGTCCGTCCCTCGGATGCAGAAGACGTTGTGCAGGAAACGTTCGTCACGGCCTGGCAGGACCTGCCTAACCTCGAGAATCATGGTTCCATCCGGTCATGGTTGATCACGATCGTGACCAGGAAGAGCATCGACCGCCTGCGGGCCGGGCGCGACCAGGAATCTATCGAGAACCACGATGTGGCGGATTCCTCCGATGGGCCGGAGGATGCTGCGTCCGCGACGTCGCTCGATCAGGCGCTGTCGCAGGTTCTGTCCACCCTCCCCGAGGACCAGCGCCGATGCTGGGTACTTCGGGAGGTCGCTGGATATGGTTATCAGGAGATCGCAGACGAACTCCGGCTCCCGGTTTCAACGGTTCGGGGTCTTCTCGTACGCAGCAGGAAAACCCTTGTCCGTGAGATGGAGGCTTGGCGATGAACGATCACACCGCTCGTCCAACCGATCCGTCACCACTCGACGAGGATGTCCTTGACGGGCACACGGTGGAAGCTCTCAGCGACTATCTTGACCGCGGTCGCCAACCACGGGACCTGTCTATTGAATCCTCGCCAGCCGCCCAGCACGCGCTCGCTGCGCTCAGCCGGCTACGTACCTTCGCCCCCAAAGTCATCCTCGCCGATGCCGAGTATTTCGCCCAAAAAAATGAAAACTGGATCAGCCGCATCCTTGATCAAATCGGCGTCCAGGCGCACGCCGGCCGTGACATCCCCATTCCCCACAACATCGAGGGTGCGAGCCTCTCCATCTCCGAGGGTGCGGTTCGTGCGATCATCCGCGACGTCGGCGATCACACCGATGGACTCCTCGTCGAGCGAAGCCGGCTTCGCGGAGACATCGAAACCCTTGGCGCGCCGGTTGAGGTGCAAATCTCTGTGTCGACCTTCGAAGGCGTAGACGTAGCCCAGGTCATCGCAGACTTCCAGCACCAGGTTCACAAGGCTCTCAACGAGCACACCGCTCTGGCGGTCACCAACATCACCATCCGCATCCACGACACGGGCCTCACCGACGAGGGCCTCGACTGAGATGAACGACGAGACCGAAAACGACCTGCCGACCCAGCTCACCCGGCTGCTCAGGCAGGTGGATGGCGTGCACACGGTCTACGCGACGAAACCCCTACTGCCCTCGCTGGTCGGCGCGGTCGTCGAGGCGGTACGAAACGATCCCGTCGGGATGCATCTGGTCAGCGTGAGCGGACGGGGGGAGGACCTGGTCGTCACAACCTGTATCGGTGTGTCAGCGGATGAACCAGCGACCCTAATCTGCCGCCGGGCACACGATGCGCTCCGCGATTATTTCTGGGAGAACGGTGGTGTCCTCCCCGCCACCATCCGCGTGAAGGTCGGTCGCGTGGGGTGACCCCGGAAGGAGCCGCCCGTTGACGGTCGCGGCGGGGAAGCCTTAGACCTCGTCTGTCGCCTTGAAGTTCACCAGCTTGTGAGTGCCGTCGCAGAACGGCTTGATCGACGACACCCCGCAGCGGCACAGGGCGACCGTTTTGCGGTCGCGGGGCACCACCGTTCCATCGGACGCCAGAATCTCGAAGTCGCCGCGGACGATGAGGGGACCATCGTTGTATGGCGTGATCGTGACCGTATTCTTGTCCGGCGTCGCGGTGGGTTTCCGTTCGCCGGCGGCGGCGGCGTCGTGCGCGCTGGGCATGCCTAGCCCCGCTCGGGCGTCACACGCAGGGAGGTCCTGTCGTTCTGCCAGGATTCGAGCAGGTGTTGCGCAGCCCACCCGTCCACGACCAGGCACGCGCTGGCTCCAAAGAAGATGTCCTCGAGCAGGCGCGGATCGTCCTCGGCGAGCGAGCCGGCCAGGTCGAATGACGCGATCTGCTCGTGCACGGCATCGGCTTCGACGTGCTCGTCGAAGTACTCCGTCACGTCGTCGTTGAATCCCAGGCGTCTGAACCCGTTTCCGTACATCCGGTTCGGAATGGAGGACGTCATCTCGAATGCGGCGAGATGACCCACGATCGCCCCGCGCAGTCGCCGGTTCAGGCCGAACATCGACATCATGTTCAGCGAAGCCAGCGTGATGGCGGGCACGTCGTTGACGTAGTGGCCATACGAGGAATCGAGTCCACACGCCCGCATCGTGCGAGCAAAGATCTCCGAGTGCATCCGGTCCGCGTTGCCCCCGCCGTACTCGTCGGCCTGGATTTCGAGCAGCGCCGCCTTGGGCCTGCCCGTCAGTCGCGGGATCGCCCAGGAGTGAGGATCGGCCTCGCGCAGCGTGTAGATGGAACGTTGGACCAGGAACTCCTTCATCTGCTCCAGCGTCGCCTTTTTATGCACGAACCGGGAAAGGCTCGGCCCGCCGTCCGCCGCGGTCAAAACGTTCAGGGCCTTGGCGACCTCCGACCGTGTGGGCAGCGGAAGCTCGGGCAGGGGGATGCGGGCGCGCAGTTCCGCCTCGAATGCCCGCTCGATGGTGCCGCGGGCCACGATCAGCGACGGTTCCCACTCCCATTCCTCGGCTGTCACCTCGAAGATGCCGTAGTGGAGCCCGTAAAGGATAAAAAGACTGAGTTGGAGGTCCTCGTCGTAGGCGATGGTGTCGGCGTTGTTGAGGGCGTCATCGACCAATGAATCCAGGGCCAGATCATCACTGATGTGGCGGGGGTGCTCTGCCAGGAGGG
>JAODAO010000318.1 GCA_025463465.1 Glaciihabitans sp.
CCGTGATCGTCCGGAAGGAAGATGGCACGGAGGTTTTCCGGGCCGAGGGAATTCCCACGGTGAACCAGGTATTGGTCGCTCTCGCGAAAGCGGTCTGAACCCCGGTCGAAACGTGCGGGGTGTCACGGCAGGCGGCGATAGAGCCGACCCGCCGCACGATATCGGCTAGCAAGGCTGCGACTGCGGCCAGCCTTGAGCCGACGGCCCGCACACCGGCACGGTGGCGTCGCGTGGCTTTCCTGCGATGAAGGGGAGTGCCCCTGGTAGGAATCGAACCTACGACAAGCGGATTAGAAGGCCGCTGCTCTATCCACTGAGCTACAGAGGCAGGAGCACCAGTCTAGGGCCTGCCGAACAGTGTCGTTGGGCAGGCGCCAGACCGGTGCGTGGTGCTGGGTTGTTACCGGCTTAGTAGTCGGTGCTGGTATCGAGACCGGCGTCGGGGTCGGTGCGGCGCCTGACGGTGCCAGCAGTTACCGGGGGAGAGTAAGACCCGTCATCCTCGACGCTGTTCGAGGAGCGCTCATCGGGCTGGTCATCTTCGTCTCCGACGACGTCCGTCGTTGGCGTAATCTCGTCCGATGTCGTTTCCGCTTGGGGACGGTCTGCGGGCGGCTGCTCTGTTGTGGACTGCGGGGCCACAACCTCCTGTGAGGTGTCCACCGGCGGGATTACCGCGGTAGAACCGGTGGTGGGGGTGCGCCCCACCGTTGCAAGGTACTCCGATGTCAGCGCGCCCGTGGGGGGCACATTGGAGGGCACTTCTGCTTCCGCGCTTGCGGCCGGTGTCACAGCCGCCGGAGCGATGACCGCCGCGGTCGGCTGGGCGGCCATGGGGCGCGCGTATGCCGGAGTGGCCGGAGCAGTGGCGGAGGCGTCTTTGTCCTTGGCCTGCTGGGCATCCCACTGGACCTGCTTCTCGGTGAGCGCCTTTTCAGTTGCCTCGTCGTCGAAGCGCCATTGTTCGAGATCGAACGCGAATAGCTTGCGGGCGCGCTTCGGTTTGTTCTGCCACTCCAGCAGGCGATTGCGGTATTCCACAAAGGTCTGCTCGGCCTGGAAGCTGAAGTTGGCTGAATTCTTTTTCATGCCGGCAAGCTCGTGTGCTGCCCAGTCCGCGGCGGCGTTGGTGCCGGCGATGGGGAGTAGTCGGATGCGGATGTCTGCTTCGCTCAGCTGGTTGTCGACGCGCTGCTTCTCGTCGCCGCCGAGTGAACTCCAGACGGTGGCCTTGCGACCAGCGCCGATAAGTGCCATCACTGCCGCGGCCTTGAGTTCGCGGTCCTGATGCGCGAGAACGCGTTTGGAGACGCCTCGACCAATCAATGCGGCGACTACACCGGCGACAACAATCGCGATGAAGGGGACAATCGCGGTCGTGAGAACCCGCTGGCCCTGAACGGAGTTGAACCAGGACAAAAATTCATTCCACCACTGCATGTGTCGCACGATACCTTCGACCGCTCAATCTGCAGTGTCCCCCGTCCGAGTGTCGAAAAAGAAGGCGTCAAGTTCTTTCGTGATGGGAGCCGTCTCGTTATAGGCGGAAGCAGTCGATCGCGTCGTCTAAACGCCAGAAGTCCCCAAGGGGAAGGCTCGTGGACTGATGCGACAGCAGTCGTCGTGCGCGGTAGAACTCGTCACCGTGCGAAGCGACGGTTTCGATGTAGCCGAGGACTTCGCCCGAATGACGGGTTACCCGTCGCAGGGTATTTGAGAGGTCTACCAACGCGATACCCGGTCGAACGGTCGGAGTGGTTCCAACGAAGTCAAGGATCGTCATAATGCTCCTTCAGGGTGTTCCGGCCGAACTGTTATGGACATGTCCAGACTAGGTTGACCCTCCGACATTGGCCGGTCACAGCGGCGTTTCGTGGAGCTGGCACTGTCGCCGCTATCGAGATCGTCTACGGCGCGTCCGAGCGATTCGAGGCGGAATACAAGAGGCCCCGTCCCATTGCGCGGAGGCAACGGGACGGGGCCGCGAAGTATCGCTTCCGGGAACTAGCGCAGGCTCGTACCGTCCACCGCAAAGGGTTCGATGGCTGCGATTTCATCAGCCGTCAGCGGCGCGCTGGAAAGGGCGCCGAGATTGTTCTCCAACTGCGCGACACTGCTGGCACCGATCAACGCCGATGTCACCTGCGGATGACGGAGTACCCAGGTCAGTGCAAGCTGCGCAAGACTCTGGCCGCGCTGCTGCGCGATGTCGTTGAGGCCACGGGCGCGTTCGAGGTAGACATCGGTGATCTTCTCGGCGTTGAGCCAGCGGCCTTCAGCAGCTCGGGAGCCGGCGGGGACTGTGCCATCGAGGTAGCGGTCGGTCAGTAGGCCCTGGGCTAGCGGCGAGAATACGATGCTGCCGGCGCCGACCTGGTCGAGTACAGGAAACAGGCCGTCTTCGATGTGGCGGTCGAACATGTTGTAGCGCGGCTGGTGAAGCGTGAGCGGGATCTTGTACTCGGCGAGGATCGCGGCGGCGGCTACCGTCTGCTCGGGGCTGTAGTTGGATACCCCGACATACAGGGCTTTGCCCTGCTGAACGGCGGTCGCGAGGGCGCCCATAGTTTCTTCGAGCGGTGTCTCCGGGTCGAACCGATGGGAGTAGAACACGTCGAAGTAGTCCAGCCGGGTGCGGGCGAGGCTCTGGTCGAGTGAGGCGAGGACGCTTTTGCGCGATCCCCACTCACCGTAAGGGCCGTCCCACATCAGGTAGCCGGCCTTGCTGGAGACAATGATTTCGTCACGGTAGGGGAGGAAGTCTTCTGCGAAGATGCGGCCGAAGTTCGACTCTGCCGATCCCGCCGGCGGGCCGTAGTTGTTGGCAAGGTCGAAGTGGGTGATCCCGAGATCGAACGCGCGGCGGAGGATGGCACGCTGGGTTTCCAGCGGGCGGTCATTTCCGAAGTTGTTCCACAGACCCAGCGAGACGGCGGGCAGTTTGAGACCGCTGCGTCCGGCGCGCTTGTAGTCGATTGAGTCGTACCTGTCATCGTTGGCTAAGTAGGGCATCCACCCAGCATAGGGTCGGCTTTGCGAGGAAATGTTGACTTCTACCAATGTTTCCCCGTCGTGCGCGGGATGTACAGCGGTGCCAACGGGAGCATGCGTCCGAGCCTGTCAGGACATTCCCCAGACGCCACCACGGGCGTCGTACGCGACGGCGTCTGCAACCTCCCGGAATAACCCGTGAGCGGAAAGCGCCTGGTAATCCCGAACAGCGTGGAATCACCGTGGCGTGCCGACAACAATCACCCACCGAGAGTGGCTGCGCCCTCGGGGGCACTTCGTCAGGTGGTGCAGGCCCGGTCGAGGTCCGACGGGGCCGAGGTGCCGCTTTCCCGTGTTGGCGGTGTTCGTAATACCCGGTTCATTCCGGAGTTCCCGAGGCAGAATGGAAGCTGTTACGAAAGGAGCTCAACGATGAGCAACAACACGGTAATTCACCAGAGCTGGGTGGCGTTCGGTCCGGCGGGAGCGATCGGATCCGTACATCGTATCGATGGCGGTTTCACCTTCCGGCTGCTTGGCGACGAACAGCCACGGGCTATCTATCCCAGCCTTGAAGTGGCAAAAAGTGCTCTATATTCGGCGCTGGTGCCGGGCAGCGAGTGGCCGGAGTTCCGCGAGCACTGATCACCGCAGCACCTCGCCAGGCGAGGAGGTGGCGATCTCGTCTACTCCCTCGCATGGCGAACAACGCCGGTCGATTCCACATTCGGAATCGACCGGCTTTTTTGTGTGCCGTCGGCTTCGAGACTGGGACGTGAATCCGGGGTGGCGAACCTGGCACGAGCGTGGCCCCGGATTCACTACCCCTACAACGAGGAGAGAACCATGTCTGACTTGATCACCCTGACCGGCA
Organism: Glaciihabitans sp.; assembly: GCA_025463465.1. Classification (GTDB taxonomy): domain Bacteria; phylum Actinomycetota; class Actinomycetes; order Actinomycetales; family Microbacteriaceae; genus Glaciihabitans. The sequence goes on from JAODAO010000318.1 coordinate 3,866, forward strand.
ACGTCGCCACAACGCCCCGAATCATCAACACGGCCGCGGGCGTGACCATCACGAGCTTTCGGTTGGCCTGTAACAGTCGCCGGTACGACAAGGGCCAGCAACGATTTATTGACGAGCCCACGAATTTTTACACCATCAGTACCTACCGTAACTTCGCCGAGAACGTGGGACGGAGTGTGCACAAGGGTGACCGTCTCGTTGTGACGGGAAAGCTGAAGTTGAAGGAATGGACATCGGGCGAGAAGGCGGGAGTAAACGTCGAAGTCGACGCGGTCGCGCTGGGGCACGACATGTTCTGGGGGCAGTCACACTTCCTGCCTCGCTCCCTGAAAGGTGGCGATCAGTATGAGAACACGTCGCCCGAGATCAACACGGGCGGCAGTTCGAACCCATCCGATCTCGACATGTCCGACTACTCACCCAGTGATTTCGCACCACGTATCGGTGAGTCCGGTCCAGACGGAGATGGGCTTGGGGTCGAAAGCGGAGGTTGGCCCGAGGTTGCCACCCTGCCGGTTGGCGAGGAGCAGACCACCCCATTTTGATCAGGACCGCCGACGCATCCCCTGCCGAATCTCAGCCGGACAGACGACACCGGGCCGACGAGTACGGAACCGGAAACCCTGCCACCGTAGAATCGCGGTGGCGGGCGCACCGGCGTCCTGTGGGGAAGGCAGAAGATGCGCGCAAAGAAGATGACTCATTTCCGTGCGCTGGCAGTCACCTCCGCGGGAATCGGTGCAATTATCGTCCTCGCGGGATGCTCGACGGCCACCCCGGCCCCAACTGCGGTCGCAACGAGCAGTGCGTCCACGGCCACTGCCGCGCCGACGGAGACCGCCGCCCCGCTGGCTTTGGACGCCGAGGGGGATGCTGTAGCCAATATCGACTACTTCATCGCGTCGGTGGAGTCGCTGCTCAACGGCGCCCCCGATGCGACGGGGCGCGAGATCATTGACCATTTGGCAGCCGCGGGCTTCGATAAGTCGCAGATGGAGGTCACCCCCGACACCACGGCGGTGGGCCTCAAGGCCGACAACATTGACTTCGCGATCAGGATCAACGGCGACTGTCTCATCGGGCAGTCGGGGATCGTCGGATTTCACGCGCTTGCCGCGCCGCTTCTTTCCACGGGAACCTGTCTGGCGGGCAACACCCGAGCCATAGACTGGTAAGCATGGCCGAATTTGTTTACTCGATGGTGCGCGCCCGAAAGGCAGTGGGCGACAAGCTCATCCTTGACGACGTCACCATGTCCTTTTTCCCCGGAGCAAAGATTGGAATTGTTGGCCCGAACGGCGCCGGCAAGTCCACCATTCTCAAGATCATGGCGGGGCTAGACACCCCCAGCAACGGTGAGGCGCGCCTCAGCCCCGGCTACACCGTTGGCATCCTGATGCAGGAGCCCGAGCTCGACGAGACCAAAACTGTTCTGGAGAACGTCCAGGAGGGTGTTGGCCCGATCAAGGCGAAGGTCGACCGCTTCAATGAGATCTCGTTGGCTATGGCTGAGCCAGACGCCGACTTCGACGCCCTCTTGGAAGAGATGGGTGTCCTGCAGGAAGCAATCGACGCCGCCGACGCCTGGGACCTCGACTCCCAGCTCGAACAGGCAATGGATGCACTGCGCACGCCTCCGGGCGACTACGCCGTCTCAAACCTCTCCGGTGGTGAGAAGCGCCGTGTTGCGCTGACCAAGCTCCTGCTTCAGAAGCCCGACCTGCTCCTCCTCGACGAGCCCACTAACCACCTCGACGCCGAGAGCGTCCTCTGGCTAGAGCAGCACCTCGCCAAGTACCCCGGCGCCGTCCTCGCCGTTACCCACGATAGGTACTTCCTCGACCACGTCGCCGAGTGGATTGCCGAAGTAGACCGCGGAAAGCTCTACCCGTACGAGGGCAACTACTCCACCTACCTGGAGAAGAAGGGCGAGCGACTGCTCGTCCAGGGCAAAAAAGACGCAAAGCTCGCAAAGCGGCTTTCGTCTGAACTCGAATGGGTACGCAGCAACGCCAAGGGACGCCAGGTCAAGTCGAAGGCTCGTCTTGCACGCTACGAGGAAATGGCGAACGAGGCCGAGAAGACTCGCAAGCTCGACTTCGAGGAACTGGTTATCCCGGTCGGACCGCGACTCGGCTCGCAGGTTATCGACGCCAAGAACCTGAAAAAGGGTTTCGACGGTCGTGTACTGATCGACGGTCTGAGTTTCACGCTCCCGCGCAACGGCATTGTTGGTGTCATCGGCCCGAACGGTGTCGGAAAGAGCACGCTCTTCAAGACCATCGTCGGACTTGAACCGCTCGATTCCGGAGACCTGAAGATCGGTGAGACGGTCGACATCTCGTACGTCGACCAGGATCGTGGTGGCATCGACCCGAACAAGACCCTGTGGGAGGTTGTCTCCGACAGCCAGGACTTCATCCAGGTTGGTAAAACGGAGATCCCGTCCCGCGGCTACGTGTCCCAGTTCGGCTTCAAGGGCCCGGACCAGCAGAAAAAGGCCGGTGTGCTCTCCGGTGGTGAGCGTAACCGCCTGAACCTGGCACTGACGCTGAAGCAGGGCGGCAACCTGTTGCTGCTCGACGAACCGACCAACGACCTGGACGTCGAAACCCTCGGTTCACTGGAGAACGCCCTGCTTGAGTTCCCCGGATGCGCTGTGGTCATCACTCACGACCGGTGGTTCCTCGACCGAATCGCGACTCACATCCTGGCGTACGAAGGCACGGAAGAGGCTCCGTCGAACTGGCACTGGTTCGAGGGGAACTTCGAGGCGTACGAAGAAAACAAGATCCAGCGTCTCGGCGCCGACGCGGGTAAGCCGAACCGCTCGGCCTACCGCAAGCTGACCCGCGACTAGCAGCGGGAACACGCGTACCGCGCGGAAAAGGGCAGCGCTCGAGGAAGATTTCACCTCGGGCGCTGCTTTTTTGTACCGACCGGCTGGCTGTCGGCAGCCCGTCGGACCGATGCCGCAGCTCGCATAGCTGATAGCGGGTAGCGTGAATGACGAGTGGAGCCGGACAGGCACCCGAGAGGCGGATTTTATGCGGTTGCACGTTCCGATCAGACTGCGCTGGAGCGACCTCGATGCGTATGGCCATGTGAATAACGCTGAAATGCTGCGTCTGTTAGAGGAAGCTCGTATCCAGGCATTCTGGGTCGCCGATGACGGTTCTGATGGAGCAACTCTGGATGAGGACGCCGTCGGTGGAAGTACCGCCATCCTGGACGGGCGTCCCGGTGCAGACACCCTGTCGCTCATAGCGCGCCAGGAGGTCGAATATCTCCTCCCGGTGCCGTATCTCCGGCAGCCCATCGACATCGAGCTGTGGATCGGACGCCTCGGTGGGGCGAGCCTTGAGGTGTGTTACGAAATCTATTCGCCCGTCGGAGTTGAGCCCCGGCAGCTGTTCACCCGGGCGTCAACGACGCTGGTAATGGTGGATGCCGCCAGTGCCCGGCCGCGGCGGATCAGCGCACGGGAACGCGAGGCCTGGTCTCCCTACCTAGACGAACCCGTCGCGTTCTCGCGCCGCTAAGCGCTAGCCCTGGCGGGTCTTGATCCGCGGGTTGAGCTTGTTGATCAGGAAAGTGCGACCGCGTCGTCGTACGACCTGGGATCCGGGGATCTTCTTGAGTGCCTTGAGAGAGTTGCGAACCTTCACGATGCGTCCATTCTATTGAGAATCAATATCAATTAGACTAACGCACGGGTTGTCGAGATATTCCCCAGCCCATCGCTTGCTGCAGGATGGTGAGTCTCCTCAGACGGGTCGGGGCTGTTACTCGGTAGGAACGCGCACCATTCCCTCTTGTGCGACGCTGGCAACCAGCATCCCGTCGCGTGAATAAATGCGACCAAGCGATAGCCCGCGGCCACCGCGCGCGTTGGGGGACTCCT
>JAODAO010000331.1 GCA_025463465.1 Glaciihabitans sp.
GCAACGGACCGCACTGCCGGGGCGTGTAGCCGCAGGTTCACCCGGTTGTGATCCCACAGGAGCGGGCCGTCCGTAAAGCTCGGAGTGGAGTACTGGCCGGATTCGCTCAGCAGGGCGACCCCATTGCCGGTCATGGTGAGTGCCCCGGTGAGCTGGGGCAGTTGCCTGGCCAGGTCATCGAACGCCGCCGCGTGGGTGGTGATCAGGGCCGGCGGGATGTCTGCTGGGCTGGCAGCGAAACATCCACCATTGCAGTAGGAACTCGCGCAGGCTCCACGTCGTGCCGAGGCTGACTCGCTATTGTCGGCCGCGCCAGCGTTGTCGTTGTGGTTGTTATTGCTACTGCTTCTACTGCCGTTGTTGTCATCACGTGAACCGAAATCGGTCATTTCTCACACCCGGTGGGCTCAGAATCAATTTCGGATTAGCTTAGCCTTACCTAACGGATATATCACCCCGTCACCCGGAGCGTGTCCGGGGCGGTATGGCGATCCACTACGGCAGGCGGTGTCGCATCCGATCCTGAGGTCAACGCACCGTCGCCGGTCGCAGCAGCAACCAGGTGCCGATCAGCGCGACCGCGACGATGACCAGCGCTACGACCGCCAGCCACCAGAGCCGGAATGCGGCCGCCATTTCCTCGGCGGCCGGAATGAACAGCACGATACCGAGGAGAACGACCACTCCGATCAGCACTGCAAGGGCCTGGGGTCCGCGGGCACCGAAACGCACAAACGCCGCACCGAACAGGCCCCCGATGCCCAGGAACGTCAGGGTGCCCAGGAACACCACGGGAATGAGGATGCCGAGGTTGCCCGCCCCGAGGACGTAGACGTCAAGGACGTGGAAACCCGAGAACCAGTGACCGGAGGCCATCTCAATGCTCATCAGCAAGGCGAGAACCGCGGTGAGGTACGCGGAGACGCCTCCCCACCAGAGCAGGGTTCCGGCGACGAACGAGCGCCGGGTCGCCCCGAGGGCAAGAGCGAACGGGAATGTCGTCGCGACACTCTGCACCCCAAGGTAGATGAGGAAGCCGGGCAGCGACCAGGCGATGCCCGGGTTGTTGCGGGATCCCTCGATCCACCCGGGGGTACCTGGTTCACTGCCGAAGCGCCAGAAGATGAGCGAGATGAGCACCGAGACGATGGCCACGACCACGGTGATGGTGAGGGGGACGATGAAGGTCATCTCCCGCTTATTCAGGTGAAGTTTGACGGTGGGAACAATGGCGCTCATGCTCGTGCTTCTTCCTGGCTGAGGGAAACGGGGGATTCGGCGGCGCCGAGGGCCGCGACCAAGTCATGGACCGATGCCGCGCTGACCTGGAGTCCATGCTCGCGGGCCTCGTCGAAGACGGGATCGCTGATCGATCCGGACACCGTGACGGTTTTGAGGCCTCCAACGCGGGTGCCGTGCAGGACGCGCTGGCCACGGGTTGCGACATCCACCGCGTCGGCATGTCCGCTCACGACCACGGCGAGGTTTCGGGCATCGTCGACATCGCTATCAACGACAACCCGGCCGCGGTCCATGATGACGATCCGCTCGAACAGTGACTCGGACTCTTCGACGAGGTGGGTGGAGAGCAGGATGGTGCGCGGGTTTTCCGCGTAGTCACGAAGCAGGACGGAGTAGAACAGGGCCCGGGCGGTGACGTCGAGGCCGAGGTACGGTTCGTCGAGCAGCGTGATGGGGGCACGAGAGGCCAGTCCGATGACGATGGCGACCGCGGAGAGCTGGCCTCGGGAAAATTTCCGGATCGGGGTTTTTGCGGGGATGCGGAAACTCTCAACCAGTTCGGCTGCCACGTCCCCACTCCAGTGAGGTGCGAACTCCGGTGCGATCCGCAGAACGTGCAGCAGCTTGTAATCGTCGGGGTAGCGCTGGTTATCGCGGATGAAGCTGAGTTGCGACAGCGTCGCATCGTGCTCGAACGGGTTGTGTCCTAGAACCTCGACGCTGCCCGACGTTGGCCGGTCCTGGCCAGAAATGAGGGACATCACCGTCGTTTTCCCGGCACCATTGCGTCCGAGCAACCCGCAGATAGAGTCCTTCGGCACGGAAAAGCTGACGTTGTCCAGCGCAGTGACACGACCGTAGTTTCGACTCGCGGCGGTGATGGTGATGGTGTTTGTCATGTCGCGTCCTCCTGGTAGATCATTTCTGCGAGTTCGGCCGAGCTGATTCCGAGCATCCTGGCTTCCCGCACGAGTGGGGAGATGTACTGTTCCCGAAACTCTGCGTGGCGGCGGGTACGCAACATTTCCTTGGCGCCGCTGGCGACGAACATTCCTACGCCGCGCTTTTTGTAAAGCACTCCCTGTTCCACGAGGAGGTTCACTCCCTTGCCAGCGGTCGCCGGGTTGATCCGGTAAAACACCGCGTACTCATTGGTGGATGGCACGGCGGACTCTTCTGGATACGTGCCGGCAACGATCTCGTCGGCAATGCGCGCGGCGAGCTGCTGGAAGATCGGACTATCTTCTGTAAACATCCCACTCCGTTGGTTAGTTACTGCACTAATGAACCTAGTGATCTCGATGGAACCCGTCAAGGGTGGTCAGAAATACAGCGATGCTCAGATGCTCAGATGCGCCGGTGCGCTAGACCATTGCGCCTGGCCCCAACACTTGCTCGAATCAAAAGAGAGCGAATGCGAATCCCTGCACGCTCCCGACGAAGGAGACAAAGTTGTCGACCATCACGTTTGACCAGGCACAGGCCGCAATCGACGCCGCCGTGCAGAAGGCAATAAGCACGGATACGAAAATGAACATCGCCGTAGTGGACAGTGGTGCCCACTTGAAAGCATTCCGCCGCATGGATGGTGCCTGGCTCGGCAGTATCGATATCGCCATCACCAAAGCGCGCACCTCCGCCCTGTTCGAAACTGTCACGGGGGATCTCGGTGCGTCCTCGCAGCCGGGCGGACCCCTCTTCAACATCGAGCTGTCCAATGGCGGGCTGATCACCTTTCCCGGGGGAGTGCCGATCGTGATCGACGGCGAGATCGTCGGTGCCGTTGGCGTCAGCGGGAGCACCGTCGAAAACGACCATGCCGTCGCGCAGGCCGGCGCGGAGAGTGTCCGAAGCTCCCGTCAGAGTTTCGCCGGGTAGGCCAGGCGATTGCGTGGTGCCGGCAGGGATGGTGCCGACACCGCAACGCACCTTTCCGTGACAGGGGCCAACGGTCTTACGCAGGCTCACCGGGAATCGGGCCGTAGACTCTGGCCATCGTGACTCGCCCAGCATCCCGCCCCGCCCCGGAGCCCAAAAAACAAACGTCGGCCGGTCGCACTGCGGCAGCGTCGAAGATGCCGGGAGCATCCACAACACCCGCGGCACCGAAACGACCAGCGGTCCCGAAACAACCAGTGATCTCGAAACAGCCGATCCCCAAACAGTCAGCCGCGGTGAGAAAACCCACCGCGGCTAAAAAACCCACCGCAACTCGTACTGCCGCGGGCTCAAAAACTTCTCCTGCCAAAAGACCAGCGACGCGTGCCCCGGCTGCATCAACCCGCACCCCGTCCCGCGTAACAAAAGCCGCCGAGACGAAGCCACGAACCGGTCCTCACACCGCGGCAGGTTCCGCAGGCCAGTCGTCAACGTCCGCGACCACGGTGACCAGGGCTGGACATGGCCGATCCAGGAGGCTTCGCCGGGGACTGGTATCAGCCATTCCCGCGGTTGCCCTCGTTGCGGTGGCCGCGTGGATCGGTATCGCCGCTTTCACCGCACAGACCGAGGTTGTCGACAATAGTGCCGCCCTGGTCAACGCCGAAGCGATAGCCACCGGACCGATCTCCCCGGCCGACATCATTTCCAACGCCGCCACCCTGGACACTGGGAGCGCGGCATCCACCACAACCCCCGACGACGCCGTGGGTATCGCCGCGACGGTATCGCAGGACTGGGTGACCCGTGTTGCGGCATCCACCGGTATTCCCGAACGCGCTCTCGCCGCATACGCCGGCGCTTCCCTCGTACTCGCCACCGAAAACTCCGCCTGCAACCTGGGATGGACCACGCTGGCCGCGATCGGCAAAATTGAGTCGGGGCATGCCAGCCACGGCGGTGCCGTTCTGCAGCCTGACGGCTACAGCAGCCCCGCCATTGTCGGGCCGGCGCTCGATGGCGGAACTTTTATGGGCATCAGCGACACAGACGGTGGCGCATGGGACGGCGATACGCAGTGGGACCGCGCGGTCGGTCCGCTGCAATTTATCCCCGAAACGTGGTCATATTGGGGCGCGGACGGAAACGGAGACGGCGAGGCGAACCCCAACCAGATCGACGATGCTGCGCTCGCCGCCGGACGTTACCTCTGCCATTCCGGAAACATGTCTTCCGTAGAGGGATGGCGTTCCGCGATCTTTTCGTATAACCACGACAATAAATATGTCGACTCGATAGCAGAGGCGGCAAACCGCTATGCGACGGCTTCTACCGCGTAAAACCGGGGTTCGTTAGCCTTAAAAATCCGCTCGGTGGCTTGAACGCACATACACCGCGTGCACAAGCACAAACTCCTCGCAGATTAGTAAGGGATACTTGAAAGCTGTGCGCTGAAAACACGGCCACTTCTGGATATGGAGTTTCGTTGGACGGAAATGCAACGACGACACATCGCAACGTAGCCCTGCTTTCGCTGGCCACTACGATCGCGCCTCGCGTCACGACGTCGGAAGAAATTGATCGCCGCCTCGCACCCGTGCTCAAACGCCTGCGCCTGCCGAAGGGACTCCTCCAGCGGGTCGCCGGAGTGCACGAGCGCCGCAACTGGGCCGAGGGCGAAAACTTTGACGACGCCGCTGTCTCTGCGGGCAAGCGTGCGTTGGATGCCGCGGGAATCAAGCCAGGTCAGATCGGTCTCCTGATCAACACCTCGGTGACCCGTCGCAACCTCGAACCATCGGTCGCGGTGAAAATCCACCATGAGCTCGGGCTGCCGTCCTCGGCCACCAACTTCGACATCGCCAACGCCTGCCTCGGTTTCGTCAATGGAATGAACCTCGCGGGCCAGCTGATCGACTCCGGTTCCATCGATTACGCGATCATTGTCGATGGTGAAGACGCCGATGTGATCCAGAACAACACCATCGATCGCCTGCTGGGCAAGGAGATGGACCGCGAAGCCTTTATGAGCGAATTCGCCAGCCTGACGCTCGGCTCCGGTGCGGCTGCCGCCGTGCTCGGCCGCGCGGACCGCCACCCCGAGGGCCACCGCCTGCTCGGCGGGGTCACTCGCGCCGCGACCGAGTTCAACGAACTCTGCGTGGGCAGCGTTGATGGGATGTTCACCAATGCGAAGGAACTCCTCCGCGGCGGTATGGAGCTCGTCGTCGCCGCCTGGAAAGAAGCCAAGAGCGACTGGAACTGGTCCAACATGGACCGTTACATCCTCCACCAGGTTTCGTCCGTGCACATGGATGCCATCACAAAGGCGACCGGTATGAACGCGTCCAAGGTGCCGCGCACCTATCCGCAGCTCGGCAACGTGGGCCCGGCGTCGATCCCCATCACCCTCTCGCAGGAGGCTGAAACCCTGAAAAAGGGCGACCGCGTCCTGTTGATGGGTGTGGGTTCCGGCCTCAATACCGCAATGATGGAAATCGCCTGGTGACTTACCGTCTTCCGCGTGCCGCGACGATTGCGGTCGCGGCGTCGCTGCCGCCTGCCAATCTTCCGGGGCTCAACCCCAAATTTTCACGCTTGGTGGATGTCTCCGACAGTGCAGCTGGCGGGCACAACGTCTGGCACATCCTGGACAACGGGCCGGCCTTGAAAAAGCTGGGTGTTGAACCCGTTGGCACCATCCTGTGTGTCCACGGCAACCCAACCTGGAGCTATTTGTGGCGCCGGCTGCTCACCGCAGCCACCGTCGCAGCCGCCGCCGGCCAACCCGCCTATCGGGTGATCGCCGTTGACCAGCTGGAGATGGGATTCTCGGAACGCACGGGCACGCAGCGTCCGCTCGCACGCCGCGTGCGCGACCTCGGAGACCTCACGAACACCCTGGAGCTCCAGGGACCGGTCACAACCTTCGGCCACGACTGGGGCGGAGTTGTTTCGCTGGGCTGGGCCGTCGACCACCCCCAGCTACTTTCGCGGGTAATGCTCCTGAATACCGCGGTGCATCAGAGCGCCGACGCTCCGCTTCCCGCTCCGCTGCGCCTCGCACTAAAGCGCTCGGTCCTCGGCGCTGCCACGGTCAGCAGTACCGCCTTCCTCGACACCACCCTGGCGCTCGGGCACCCCGCCCTTCCCACGGATGTGAAAGCGGCGTTCCGTGCGCCATACCGCACCGCCTCCCGCCGTGGTGGGATCGGCGGATTCGTTGCAGACATCCCCGTGGACGACAGCCACCCGTCCTTTGCTGAGCTGAACCGGATCGCCACCGGTGTCGCCGCCCTTCACGTTCCTGCGCTTATGCTCTGGGGCCCCCGGGATCCGATCTTCAGCGACCGCTACCTCGACGACCTCGTCGACCGTCTTCCTCACGCCGACGTACACCGCTTCGAGGGAGCTGGCCACCTCGTCGCAGAGGACGTCGCGTACGCCGACGCCGCCCTCACCTGGCTTGGCGACCAGCGCGAGTTTGACGTCGCCGTGTCCGGAATCATGGACCTCCCCGGCAGCCGCGCCGGAGACGACCGTGCAGACGCAGCCGCCGAAGCGGCCGTCGACGCCGCCGCGGCCCTTGACCGAGCACCGCACACGTCCCGCAAACCGCTCTGGCACAACCTCGAAGTGATGCGTGACAGTGAGGACACCGCCCTAATCGAGATGGTGCCGTCCGTCGGATCCGGTCCTCGGGTGGTCAGCTGGAAGCTGCTCTCACGGCGAGTGCGCCAGATCGCGGCCGGTCTCAGCCGTGCCGGTGTGAAAAAGGGTGACAGGGTTTCCCTGCTCATCCAGCCCGGCGCAGATCTCACCGCCGTGCTCTACGCGTGTGTCCGCATCGGTGCGGTTGTTGTTGTCGCCGATGCTGGCCTTGGTCTCAAAGGGCTCACCCGCGCCGTTCGCGGAGCATGGCCAGACCACGTCATCGGGGCCAACGCCGGCCTCATGGCCGCACGCGCTCTCGGCTGGCCCGGCCAGAAGATCTCCACCGTTAGCCTCGCCCCGGCGGCCCAACGCGCCCTCGGGGTGTCGCACACCCTCGCGGAAATCATCGCACTCGGAGCTGATGAGGCCCTGCCTCCAGCGCCCCAGCCGGACGCTCCGGCCGCGGTGCTTTTCACCTCGGGATCCACGGGGCCGGCGAAAGGCGTTGTCTACACCCACGACCAGCTGTCCGCCGTCGCCGAGGCCCTGTCCACCCAGTACGGCATCGGTTTCGGTACCGGCCTTGTGGCCGGTTTCGCCCCGTTCGCCCTCCTCGGACCCGCCCTCGGCGCCCGATCGGTGACCCCCGACATGGTTGTCACCTCGCCCAAAACCCTGACGGCCAAGGCGGTTGCCGCCGCCGTCGCCGCTGTCGACGCCACGGTTGTGTTCCTCTCGCCGGCCGCCGTTGCCAATGTGGTGGCCACCGCCAGCGAGCTGGGCGTCGGCGACCGGGCAGCGTTGCGGGGTGTAACCGATTTCCTTTCCGCGGGGGCACCGGTGTCAGAACCCCTGCTGGCCGCCGTTTCCGCGCTTATGCCGGAAGCCATCGCCCACACTCCGTACGGTATGACCGAGGGTCTGCTGATGACCGACATCTCGCTCCAGGGGATTCGCGAAGCCGCCGCCGCCAATCTCGCCTCCGGTGGCGCCGGAGGTGTCTGCGTCGGAGTCCCCGCCGCATCCGTCCGGGTGCGGATCAGCGCCCTTGACGCCAATGCCGAACCGGTGGGCGCACCAACCAGCGAGACGGGGATTACCGGCGAGATAGTCGTCTCCGCACCCCACATCAAGGACCACTACGACCAGCTGTGGCTGACCGACCGGCTGTCCAAGAGCGGTGCAACCGCCGGCGAACGCTGGCATCGCACCGGAGACGTCGGCC
>JAODAO010000320.1 GCA_025463465.1 Glaciihabitans sp.
TCCGCCCGCACCCGCGCGCGCATACGCCCGCGCGACGACCGCCGGCCTGGTGGCCGTCGGTCGCCACGCGAGCGCTGTGATGAGACGGGCTGGGCGCTGCTTAGCCCGTGACCACGGCGATCTCGTTCGGTGCGCTGTCCAGCTCGGTGGTCGCGACGACCTCGCCGGTGGCCAGATCGAGGGCGTGCACCGAGTTGCTGGATGGTTCGGTGATGTAAGCGGTGTCGCCGACGACGATCAGCGCCGGGTGGGCGTCCTGCCATTCGACCGGGCCGTCCCAGGATTCGATGACGGGGATGGTGTCGGTGATCTCGCGCGTTTCGGCGTCAAACACGTAAAGCGATCCGTCTGAGCTGAGGACCAGCGCCTCATCGTTCGGGCCGCGCGCGATGTCGCGGAACGTGAACGATGCGCCGGCCGGCATGTCGACGATTTCGGCGGTTTTCGCCACCGTGTCGACGAAGGTCAGTTCGGTGAGCAGGTAACCCTCGGAATCCGGGTTGGAGTTGTAGTCACCGACGGCGATGGTGGATGTCTCGGTGGTGAAGATATTGCCGGCGCGGCCATACGCGTCCGGGGCGGTGATCTTCGTGATCTCGCCGTTGTCGTAGACAAGCACACCGTTGCTGCAGCCGAAGACGGACAGCTCGTTGGCGGCGGCGCCCTCACCGTGCACGGACGGGCAGTCCTCGTTGCGGGTGACCTCGTTGCGGTTGGCATCGAGCACCCGGATACCGGTTCGGCCGTCGGCGTTGCCGAGCGTGCTCAGCAGGGTGTTGTCCTCAAGCACGATGGACACCCCGTGATGGGCGGCCTCGGCCTCGACAACCTCGACCTCGGGCAGGGTAGTTTCGGACTCCAGCAGCGCATCGGTATCGAAGATGGTGGTCTCCCCGGTGCCATCGGCGAAGAGGATGGTTTTGCCGGCGTGGCGCACCACGTGGCCGGCGGCGTCCGCCTCGAACACCAGGTCGGTCAGCGCGGGCTCCTGCTGGTGGCTGTCGCCCGCGGCGTCTGTCCAGGATCCGGTGTCGAGCACCTGGAACCCGGCGTCCGTGGTGACGAGCACGTGGCGTCCGTCGCCCGCGGGGTTGAGACGGTTGAACCCTTCCAGCGGCAGGTCGGCCTCAACCTCGAGGGTTTCCCCGTTGAGGACGTACACCCCGCCGTCGTAGGTGAGCGACACCCGGGGCTGGGCACTGGCCGCCGCGGAGCCGGAGCCCGGGCCGGCACCGTCGACCACATCGGTGTCCCCGGCGGAGGTGGAGCAGGCGCTGAGCGCCAGGGTTGCGGCGGTGAAGAGCGCGAGGCTCATCCCGATCCGCGAATACTTCGTGTTCATTAGTTCCTGTTTTTCTTGTGGGTGGTGGATGGCTGTCACGGTGACAGGCCGGTGGCGATGCGCTCCGTGTTGGCGCGCATCATGTCGAGATAGGTCTCTGCCCCTTCGCCTTCGGCGCTGAGGGATTCGGTGAACAGGTCGACAACGGCAACGTCGATGCCTGCTTCGTCCGCCAGCACCTGCACCAGCCGGTCCGGCTGCGAGGAGTCCGCGAAGATCGTGGATACCCCCGCCCGTTCGATAGCGGTGACGAGCGAGGCAAGGTCGGAGGCACTGGGGGCGGCGAGGGTTGTTCCGCTTGGGATCACCGCGCCGATGACCTCGAAGTCGTAGCGTTCGGCGAGATAGCCAAAAACGTGGTGGTTCGTCACCAGGTTGCGCCGCTCCGCCGGGATCACGTCGAAAGCGTTGGCCATCTCGGCGTCGAGGGCCCACAGCTCGGTCGCATAGTCGTCCGCATTAGCCTGCACGGCCTCAACATCCACCTGGCCCGCCATCACGTCCTGGATTGTGGCGCTGAGGGCGTCGACGACGTCGAGCATGCGGGTCGGGTCTGTCCAGAGATGAGGGTCAGCGGTGCCCGCCGCGTCGCCGGCGGTGTAGGCGAGGGTTTCGACGTGGTCGCCGGCGACGAAGGCGGGCACTCCCTCGCCGGTGGCGGCGTCGAGGTTTCGCTGCAGGCCCTCCTCAAGGCCGAGGCCGTTGCTGACCAGCAGGTCGGCGTCGAGCATCCGAGCGGCTTCGCGGGCGGAGATCTGGAAGGAGTGGGGGTCGGCGTTCGGCTGCATCAGCGTCATCACCTCGGCCTCATCCCCCACTACGCGTTCGACGACGTCGCCCAGGATGTTGGTTGTCACCACGATCAGCGGGCGATCGACCGCCGTGGCGCTGCAGCCGGCCAGCGGCGCGAGCGCGAGAAGCACAACCGCGGAGGCAGCGAGGCGGCGGCCGCGGGACGCCGGGGAGGACGAGGAGGGCGGGGAGGGCGGGGACGGCTGAGACGCCGGAGAGGGCGGGGACGCTGGGGAGCAATAGGCCCGCGCGCGCGAGGCGCTACGGATCGTGGCGCAGAAAGTCATCGCGGGTCACCGTCCGATCTCGGCGAAGTGCACGGGGGTCGAACCCGTTTCGAGGGTTCTCGCGACCCGGGCGTTGTCGGCGTAGTCGATCTCGTAGACGACGCCCTCGGCGGCCGAGTTCACATACGCGCGGCTCGCGTCGACCTCGAGGCTGAGCCCCGCGGAAGACGATTCGTGCGAGATGGATGCCTGGACCAGGGGTTCCGTCTGGGCGACCACGGTGCCGGTGGCCGGGTCGAGCACCACAACCCGGCCGTCGGTGTCGACGGCGACGATGTGGCCAACGTTGTCGCTCACGGCCGAGGCGAGCAGCAGCGGTGTTGGGGTGGCGACGTGGGTCCATGCCCTGGCGCGGGTGTCGAGTAACCAGGCCCCGCCGGTTCCGGCGACCGCGGCGACCGCGGGGCGACCGGCCCGATTGTCGAAGGACACGGCGCGGTCGTTGTCCGCGGTTGCCTCGGGATAGGGGATGCGCTCGAACACGATGCTCGCGCCGGTCGCGGATTCGCCGGCTTCCGAATTACTGGCTGCGGAATCGCCGGTTGCGAATTCGCCGGACGTCTCCTCGCTGCTCCCGTTAGTCTCCGCCGTAGTGGCGAGCAACGCGCCGTCGGCACAGCCGAACACCACGCCCACGTTGGTGGTGATAGTTCCGGACAGCTCCGCGCACGCGGCGGGCGCGCCGGACCGCTCGCTTCCGTCTGCGTTGTAAACCTGCACGGCGGAGGCATCCCCCTCGCCGTCGGCGACGCTGCCCAGCAGCACGTCACCGAAGGGAACCAGGACACCGTCGTGGGGTGTTGTGCTGACGCGGCCGACCTCGGTGATGGTGCCGGCGCCGAGATCATCGCCGTCGAGCACAATGCCCGTGCCGCTGTCGCCAAACCAGATCGCGGTGCGTGAGGTTGCCGAGGAAACGACGGCCGGCCCGTCACCTTTCACCGTGCCCACAACGTGCGGCTCGGCGCTGTAGTAGTGGAAGTGGTCGCCGTGGGGAACCGTCCAGGCGCCCGAGTCGGCAATGATGACGCCGTCGCCGGC
>JAODAO010000465.1 GCA_025463465.1 Glaciihabitans sp.
GGTTCCCCTACTTTTTCCTCGATCCCACCCAGGTGACGGGGATCGAGTCAACGTTCTACTGTGTGATCGCCGCCGCCCTCGTTGTCGCCATGGGAGCCGCCGTTATCGCGCTCGGCCGGGTGGTTCCACCGCTCGTGGAGGGTTCGCGACTGCACCGGCCTACCCGGCGAGGAAAGATTCGAGACTAGCGAGGGCCTGTTCGATTACCTTCTCGTCGCTGAGTTCGTTGAAGGCTGCGACGTTTTCTGCTGGCACCATTCCCACCAGAACCGGCTCTCCCGTGGAGGGCTGGAGGTTGATCCAGCTGGCGAACGGGGACTCCGTACCGACCACTGACCACAGGCTGGCTTCCGTTTGCCAGAACGCCTTGTCGAACCGGAGCACCACCTGTTCCAGGTTGCCCATCCCCAGCGCTTCGATGGCATCACGATGGGTGGTTGGCAGTTCGGGATCAAACACGATCCCATCCGTTTTGAGGACTCCGAGTGGGAGGGTAACGATGACGCGATCGGCGTTGAACGACTCCCCCGTGGCGAACCTCAGACTGACGGCGTCGTCAGCCTGCAGTACACCGACAACGGCCGAGGACAGCCGAACGTCGATGCCATCCAACACGCCACCGACAACGTTCTGGAAACCGCCGGTGACGATCCTCCGCGAGGAATCGGCCGAAGGAGACCAGCCGAACCGTGCGGAGAGCTCCTCTGCCGTGGCCCCCGAGGCCGGCTCGACCGTCGCCGCGATGTAGAGGTCCATCCACTCGGCATCGGTCACGGTGGGTGTCTCCGTCTCGGTGACAAGCTCGCTGAATCCAACGGCGGCGATGGCGGCATCGAGCGAAACATCAGCCGAAATACCCTGTGCCCATTCCACCGCGGAGGCCAGTACACGGTCGCGCCCGGCCGGTGCAACAACCACATCACCAGAGCTGTCGCGGGTCTCGTCGACGGGGTCGAGGAGTTCCGTGCTGATTCCTTGCGACCCGAGTTCGCCTACCAACACGTTGCCGGCAACATCCTCGAGCAGGAACGCTCCCCGTTCAACCGGGAAGGCCCAATGGTCACCGCTGACGGTGTCGATGCGGCCGCCCAGTCGGTCGCGTGCTTCCATCACCACCACGTCAAACCCAGCGGCCGAGAGTTGGCGGGCAGCAGCAGCGCCGGCGATGCCCGCGCCGAGGATGGCAATGCGTTCCCCGGGAGCTGCGATGTCGGCTATCTCTGATGCGCTGCGGATCCCCGACAACCACGCACCGGCGACGGTGCCGGCCCGGTCGACCGACGTTGCCTCGCCCGCCATAAAAATGCGGTCATTGATGGGGGCTGCAAGCGCCAGGCGATCAGCGGGGCTGGCGCCGACAGCGAGGTAACTTTGGGATCCGAGCGCGAAGGGGTCTGTAGCCCAGCTGCTTCGTACCACGGCGATCGGCTGCGGAAGTCCCTGCTCCGGTTCGGGAGTAGGGGTACTGCTATTCGTCGTTGGTATCGCCGGAGTTGGACTTGACGGTGTGCAGGCACTCAGTGCGAGGGCGGACAGGCCAGCCAGCCCTCCGATAAGAAAGGTTCGACGCTCCATTGATCCGGGGCCTTTCTCCCGGCAGTGTGCGCAGGTGTTGCGTTCTGGATCGAGTCGTATCAGTTTATCGACAGTAGCGACATCGTGGAATCGGCGTGGGACCGCATCCCCAACCGCTGTCACCAGCCTCGAATGAACGGTTTTCGTCGGACTTAGTCCGGGCGATCACCACTGGCCTCGGAGGCATCTGCCGGCTCATCCGGCTGGGGCGTCTCGTCAACGATCCCGATGAATCGACTACCAATACCGTCGAATTCGTTCCGGCTCGAGCCAGCCTCGGCTTCCGGAAGTTCGTCGGCCCCGTGCTGTTCGCAACTGAGGTAGGTGAACTGCGGCCACCACTTCTTGGGCCGCGCAGCTTCGGAGAACCCGCAGATATCGCAGGTAAGGGTGACCCAGACCGGCTTCTTTCCCGTGCGATTGGCTCGCGACTGCGCCAGCCAGGCGGGAGGATTTGTGTCTATCTCGGTGAACTCAGCCTCGGAAAGTCGTGGAGGGATTCCGTGCCGGTGCGCCATCTCGAGGGGAATGTCGAGGCGGAGTGCTACTTCTCGTCGTGTAACCATGTCGGTCAACGATAAATGATCCGAGCCGTCGGGGCGACACGAGCGCTGGCGCACCCGTGTCTGCCACCGTAGTGCGACTACTTACGCAGGAGACCGGCGATGGGTCGTTGTTGCTCCCCCTGTTGTGACCCCATCACGATAAGGATCCCCGTAAGCGCCGGAAGGACCCACTGCAGAATCTTCTGCTGGCTTTGCGCGGAGGCGAGCTCTCGGGACGCTGCAGCGTGGGGCTCGGTCGTGCCCGCCCCACCCTCATCGGCGTGCTCGGCGATCCTGGTACCGAGAATGCCGGAGTAGAAAGATGCGCCAGCGGCGATCAGTGTGATGGGGAGTTTGATGTAGCTGTTGACGCGTGCCTCGGGCTGGGCGGCAAGGCGATCTCGGTTAGCAACGATCAGGCCGATTCCACCGACGGCGTGGGCTGCGATGGCAACTGCCTGGATCGGCGCCCACTTCTTCCATCCCTCGGACGAGAGGCTGAGTCGTTCGCGGGGGTCCTTGGCCTCGGCCGCGGCACCGTTGAGGCCAACGGCCCCCATCAAGGTTCCGCCGAACCAAGCGGCTAGACCCACATCGTGAAGGCTACGGATAACGGTATTGCGTTCGGACATCAGCGCGCTCCTCTAAGAACAATGAAAGGCAACTGTTACTCTGCAATTTGGTCGAGACAATCCCTTGTGCTTCCACGCAATGCGCTCAGCGACTGAGCATTTTGCTGGCAAATGAGCATCGCTGCACAACGGGTTGCCCATAATGATGCGGCTTGCTTGCAGGCCGGAATTGGACGGAAGGTGTTCTTGTGACGTCGACCAGGAGGGGCAGTTCAGTGGCTAGGGGCATGTCATGGCTCCAGGAGCGACTGCGGCGACCTAGTGAGGCATCCGATCCGGATTGCGGGCGTCGGATCGCCCACTCCTGACCGATCAAAGATTTACAAAGGTCGTCGAGATTCGCGACTCCGCCGGAATGGCTTGCCCCTCGGTTATCGCGAGGTTCCGGATGTACGACGCACCACGCGGGGCCCGAGGCCCTTTCCGTGCAACCAGACGAGAGTTTCCGTTGCTACCTGGCGCCACCCGCTATCCACGGTCAACGAGTGTCCGCGCCCCGCGAACTTGCGGACTTCCGTGATGGCCGCGGAGTCGCGGTACTGCTTGAGGGTGGAGTCGACAATGACCTCCGGTTCCGTGTTGTCGTCCCGTCCCGCTATCAGCAGTAGCGGCGGTCGGTCGTTGTTGGCAGTGTTCACCTCTGCTTGCGAGTGCAGTTGGAAATTCACGAGCGCGGTTTGGAACAATGGCCGCGCCGGTGACGGAATCGACCACTTCTCAAACAGCTCGTCGGATTCGGCACGGCTGAGCCGGTTTCCGAAGGCAAAGCGGAACTGGTCGGGTGTCAGAGACACCGCGCGGGATGCGTTGGCTGGGTTGATCATTACCGGGAGGGTCGCCCGCAGTTGTCTCAGCGGCATTGGCAGGACGCCCTTGATCTGTGCCGGATCGATCGCTACCCCTGCCGAGCCCATTCCCTGCCCGATCAGCTTTTCAGCGATCATGCCACCGACAGAATGCCCGATGATGATGGGAGGTTCCGAGAAGTCCTGGATAATGCGGGCAAAGTGTTCCGTCGCAGCATCAATATCGACATTGGCTTGATCGTCCGGGTTGGCGCGGGTTTCGGCGACAGTGCTGTGCTCCCCCGGCCACGTGGGAGCCACCGGCTCGTATCCCGCCGCGCGAAAGAGTCCTAGCCATTCCTGCCAGCTGGAAGCATGCAACCACAGGCCGTGGATGAAGACGACGGGATGGGATCTACGCACCACAGCTTCCTCCATTGGACGACCACAATGGGCCTCCTGCCCAGTATGTAAAATGTCGGCGTCCGATTACAGCCGTTGTATTGACGCGAGCAATTCGACTAGACGACGGCGACGTCGATAAGGACTTTTCCCACGGTGTCCTGCTCAACGGCGCGGTGAGCATCGGCCGTTGCCGCCAGCGGGAACCGTACGAGCGGCAATCCGTTTTCTTCCCCAACGCCGAGCGCGCCGTCGGCGGCAGCGGCGGAAACGGCCGCAACGGCATCAACTTTCTGGCCGGGCGTCGTGGTGTAGGTGAGAATGAACTGATACCGAATGTTCTTCGTCATGCTGGGACGCACTGGCACTGGAACGGTGGGATTCTCGTCGGAGGTATAGATAGCGACGGTCCCGCCCCGAGCAATCATCTGGGCATCGATTTCGATGTTGGCCGTCGCGTTGACTTCCACGATCGTGGCAACACCGTCGGGGGCGATCTCTTCGACACGTGCCGCGACATCTTCCTCCCGGTAATTGATGATGTGGTCGGCACCGGCACGCCGTGCGAGTTCTGCCTTGCGATCGCCGCTGATGGTGGTGATCACGGTGGCCCCGGCCCACTTGGCAAGCTGGATGGTCGCGTGGCCAACAGCGCCGGCGCCGCCACTGACAAGCACCGTATGTCCGACCAGGTTGCCGGGTGCCAATCGCGCGGGACCATCGTCGGACGATGTGAGGGCACGGTGTGCCGTAAGCGCGGGGATGCCCAGCGAGGCGCCCACGTCAAAAGACACATGGTCTGGCAGAGCAACCGCCTGAGAAGCGGGGAGGGTGATAAATTCCTGCGCGGTACCGTTGACCCGTTCGAAAGCAGCGTCCCATACCCACACCCGCTGTCCTACGGCAAGGTCTGTCACGTTGCCCCCAATGGCATCAATGATGCCCGCGCCGTCCTGATTTGGGACCTTCGGGACCGCGAATACCTCGGGGGTCGCCCCGCCAGAGCGCGATTTCCAGTCCGTGGGGTTTACTCCGGAAACAACAATGCGGACACGAACTTCACCAGGCTGGGGCACCGGTATGGCCACTTCGGCGGGTTCGAGGACATCGGCTGGGCCGGTTCGCGAATAACGGATTGCCTTCATCGAAATCTCCTGAGGTGCGTCGGGGTGCGCGGATGTAACGAAAAGTTAGTGAACATTATTCGAGCTGAAAGTCAGCGAAATCGAAACCGGGCGACACAACGCAGCTCGCGAGAGCACTGTGGTCGCTGGGTATGGTGCGCTGCCAAACGCCGGCGGGTATGTGCACCTGTAGCTGCTCACCAACCGCCAGGTCGCCGCCAAGAACAGTGCGCTGCTCGGGAGTAGGGGATGTTCCCGTACCGCCGACATCGATCACGATGGACCCGAGGCCATTCCAGATCCACGTCTCCGCCGACGCCACCTTGTGCCAGGCCGAAGACTCGCCAGGAGGCAGAAGGAAAATGATGACGGTTGCGGTCGCTCGTCGGCGGACCGAAGCTTCGTCTTCGCTCACGTCGTCGGAAACCGGCGATGCCCAGGTCCGGCGATTCCAGCCACCTTCAGGGTGGGGCTCGAGATTTAGAGCTGAGGCCAG
>JAODAO010000069.1 GCA_025463465.1 Glaciihabitans sp.
GAGAACGAACCGGCCCAGTTGATAACGGACGATCCGTCTGCGGCCTTTGTCCCGCTTCCGTTGCTCAGCTTAACCGCGTTTTTGGACACGTTGGTGGCGGATGCCGCGGTGACGGCGGTTCCGGCGGGGTTCTGGCACTTGGTGGCCCAGGTCGGCGACGCAAGGGTGCCGGCCGAGTTCGGCTTCACGATCGTGACGTTGGCGCCGTCGGTGGTTTTGTAGAAGCCGTCTGCTTCGGTCCAGAGGCGCGAGGAACCGGTGTCGCCAGCGACACCGGCGCTCAGGAAGTTGCAGCCGCCGAAGAAGGCGCCGCCGCCGGCCTCATCGCTGAGGCCCCAGGTGAACGATGCGTCGGTAATGGTGGAGGTTGCCGGTGCTGCGGAGGCGGAGGTCGCGGTGACGAACGAGGCGCCGAGCACAAGGGCCGCGGTCGCGGCGACGGCGGCGAACCGTCGAAGTGAGCGCGCGTGCGGGCGCGGTGATACTGAATCCACTGTGTGGGTCCTTTCGGAATGAGGCCTCTCCCGCATCCGGCAGAACCCGGAGGCGGTGGCAGCGAGAGGTTAGGTAAGACTTACCTTAGTGAGGTTAGGCTTAACTAACAATTATCAGCTGGCATTTCCTCAACTTTGGTTACCTCAGTCCTTTCGCGGTATGCGCAACACTCCGGCGCCTGAGCTGGCCAAGCTGTCGACTGGTCACCGGCATCCGCCCAAAACGGTCCGTCGGCAGGTTCGCCGTCGCGCCGGGGTCGACCGGAATCGCCACGATGGGAACGACCCGCACCACCTGCAACGCCCCGAGTAGTTCGGGCGGGATGCCGATCGCCTGGGTATGGGTGGGGTCGAACGCGAACCACGTGAGATCTCGGCGCTTCGGGACTACCGCGACAAACGACCGTCCGCCGTCCGATTGTCGCTTTAGTGGTGCCGGGGCACGTGCAGCACCGGCGCGGCCAGGCCTGCCTCCTCGCGCACCCGGCGTGAGAACCGTTCGATCGACTTGAGCGCGGCCACCACATCCTCGGCGCGCACCTCGAAGGGCATGTTGTGAATGGTCTCGCCCGGTACCGTTGCGGCGGCCGCGACCGCACTGAGCTCGTCGTCGTCGTCGACGGACAGGCCGATCTCGGTCAGGGTGGTCGGGAGCCCAACTTTTGTAGTGAAAACAATGAAGTCGCGGATTTCTTCCGTGGGAGCGCCCTCCAGGATGAGCTGGGTGATCGAGCCGATGTTCACCTTCTGCCCGTGGGACAGGCCATGCGTTTGGGGTGCGGCGGTGAGCCCGTTGTGGATGGCGTGAGCGGCGGCCAAACCCCCGGACTCGAAGCCGAGGCCGGACAGAAGGGTGTTCGCCTCGATCAGTTTCTCCACGGCGGGGGTGACGATGTGGTCACGCACCGCATCCAGCGCCGGGAGGGCGTTTTCCCAGATAACCTCCCAGCTCAGCTTCGCCAGCGCCGTTCCGGTCAGGGTGGGCAGGCCGCCGGCCATCGTGGTCGAGTTCGAGCGCTGGGTAGCCCGGGCCTCCAGCCAGGTCGCGAGGGCGTCGCCCACACCCGCTGCGAGGAAGGCTGCCGGGGCGTTGGCGACCAGCTGCGAGTCGACCAGGACGAGGTCGGGGTTGCGCGGGAAAAACCGGTACTCCTCAAATTCGCCATCGGGGGTGTAGATGACGGCGAGGGCGGAGGTGGGGGCATCGGTTGAGGCGACCGTCGGCACGGATACCCAGCGGATCCCGGCAAGGAAGCCGGACGCCTTCGCGGCGTCGATGGTGCTCCCGCCACCAACTCCCACGATCACGTTTGCACCAGAGTCACGGATAACGCTCACCAGGCGGTCGACCTCCGCGGCGGTCGGAACGCCGTTGAACTTTTCCCGTTGCACGGGGAGCCCGCCGGCAACCAGCGACGCCTCGATGGCCGGGCCCACAAAACCCCAGACCTGGTCGTCGGCGAGCAGCAGGGGGTTGTCGCCGATGGGTGTGAGGTATTCGGCCAGCCGCTCGAGGGCGCCGACGCCCTGCACGTAACGGCCGGGGCTGATCACACTGCGGATCGGGGCGCGCGACGGGCTGGGCGCCGGGGTCGCCGGCGGATTCTCGGCGAGAGCCTCGGTGGCGGAGGTGGTCAGGGAATCGGACAGCGGTTCGGACAGCGGTTCGGACAGTGTTTCGGACACGGGGTCACTCCAACTTCGTTGTTGAACGCGGCGTGGGGTGCCGCTCGAGATCACCCTAAGCACTCCGGCCACGGCCGTGAACCCCCGCTCTCGCCAGACGAGAAACGACACGGCAGCGCCGCCGCCCGCAGCACCTTTACCCGCTCAGTGGGAAGGGTGTTGCAGACGGCGGCGCCATGGGAATGGATTAGTTGCTCGGTGCGCTCCCGCCGCCTCCGCCAAAGCCGCCCATGGTGGCGCCCTCGGAAACGGAGGTCGCTGCCACGTCGCCGGCGTCATCGGCCTCGCCGACGATGGTAACCGTGTCGCCAGCGGCGAGGGTGTCGAGGGTGGTGTCCTCGGTCGCGGTCACCGTGGTCTCGTCCGTGGTGGTGACGGTGACCTGCTCACCGTCGGAGTTCTCCACGACCATGGTATCGCCATCGACGGAGACGACGGTGCCGGAGGTGAAGCCGCCCATCGCCTGCGCGCCATCGGGTGCGGTGCCGGTGCCACCCTCGGCTCCACCCCCGAATCCGCCGCTGCCGCCTGGACCGGCCTGGGTGGTCTCAGCGCTCGCCGTGTTCTGGCCAATCAGCACACCGCCGAAAATGCCGATCCCCAGCACGGCGACGAGGGCGAGCGCCGGTGTGATGAAACGGGCGGCGCCCTTCTTCTTGGCGGGGGCGGCTGCGGGAGCGGTTGCGGGAGCGGCCGCGGGTGTGGTTGGTTCGATGTTGCTCATCAGGGTTTCTCTTTTCTGTGCTGACGTCGGATGGTTGTTACAAGCAGGGCGGTTGTTACACAACGTGCTGGTGGATGTCTGCGGGCCGCCGCTACACGGCGCGCAGCGCCTGGATGGGGCGCATCGCGGCGGCGCGTCCGGCCGGATAGACCCCGAAGAAGACGCCAATCGCGACCGAGACACCCAGGGCCAGGGGCACGGAGTAGCCGAGGACAACCGGTTGGGTTCCGTAGATTTCAAAGTTGGAGCCGATTAACGCGACCACCACTCCGAGCAACCCACCGACGAGGGTGAGGGTGGCGGCCTCGGCGAGGAACTGGCCGAGGATGGCGCCGCGGGTGGCGCCGAGGGCCTTGCGAATACCGATCTCCTTGGTGCGCTCGGTGACGCTGACCAACATGACGTTGGTCACACCGATCCCGCCAACGAGCAGGCTGATCGCCGCGACGACCCCGAGCAGCACGGTGAAACTGTCCGCGCTGGCAGCCTGCGTCTCCAGCAGGGTGGTCTGGTTGGTGATCGTGTACGGGGCGGTGTCATCGGCGCTCACGGCGAGCAGCTGGTCGAGCATCACACCGATCTCGCCCTCGGCGGCGGCGACGTCGTCTGAGTCGGTCGCCTGCACCAGCAGGCTGCTGACGGCGCCGAACCCGGTGAACGACTTCTGCAGCCGGGTGATCGGGGCGACCACCACGGTGTTCGGGTCGTCGGTGCCGGTGCTCGACTGGGTGGCAAGAACCCCAACAACGGTGAACGGCACGGTGTCAACGGTCACGGTCTGGCCGATGGCGCTGCCGGTCGGGAACAGGGTGGTCGCAAGCTCCGAGCCGATCACGGCGACCTTCGCCGAGCTGGTGATGTCCTCCTCGGTGAACGCCTCACCGGAACCGATCGACGAGGTCGACACATCGAAGTAGTCCGGGGTGGTGCCGATGATCGAGACGCTGTCACTTGAGGTGTCGGTGGAGGACACCGTCAGCGACGTGCTGACCTGGGGGACAACGGCCTTGACGTGGCCGAGGCCAGCGTCGGCCAGCTGCTCGCTGACGTCGAGGGTGATCTCTTTGACGGTGCTCCCCTCCGAGGTGGTCGCACCGGGGCCGCCACCGCCGAAGCTGGAACTGGCCCGCACGGTGACGGTGTCTGTGCCGAGGTTCGCGATCGAGTCGCGGATGGTCTGGGCAGAGCCGTTACCGACGGCGAGCAGCAGGATGACCGAGGCCACTCCGATCAGCACACCGAGCAGGGTGAGCACGGAGCGCAGTTTGTTGGCCGTCACACCACGGAGGGCTGACAGCAGAATGTCGCCGGTTCTCATACCGAGACCCCCTGGCGGGGAGCGTGCGGGGTGAGCCGGTCGCTGACGATCAGGCCGTCGTTGACGGACAGCATCCGGTGCGACCGCTCGGCAACGTGTTCCTCGTGGGTGATGATGACGATGGTGCGGCCCTCGCTTGCGAGTTGGTCGAAGATGGCGAGGATCTCGTCGGTGGATTCCGAGTCGAGGTTTCCCGTCGGTTCGTCCGCGAGGACGAGGGTGGGGGAGCCGACGAGGGCGCGGGCGATGGCGACACGTTGCTGCTGTCCGCCGGACAGCTCCTGCGGTTCGTGGCCGGCGCGGTGCGCGAGCCCCACCCGGTCGAGGGCTTCGAGGGCGCGGCGGCGACGTTCAGCACGTTTGACCCCGCCGTAGACGAGGGGCAGTTCGACGTTGGCGACGGCCGACATCCGGGGCACCAGGTTGAACGACTGGAAGATGAAGCCGATCTCCCTGTTGCGCACACGTGCAAGCTCGGCCTCATCGAGGGTCGCGACGTCGTTCCCGGCGAGCGAGTATGTCCCGGAGGAGGCGATGTCGAGGCAACCGAGGAGGTTCATCAGGGTCGACTTCCCCGAACCTGACGGACCCATGATCGCCAGGTAGTCGCCGGCGTAGACGGCGAGGTCGATGCCGCGCAGGGCGTGCACCGCGGTGTCGCCTGCGCCGTAGACCTGCTGGATGTCGATCAGCTCGAGCACGGGCGCCGAGATTCCCGGCCCCGCGAGCTGCAGGGTGGAGCGCGCGCGAAAGTCCACGGGCTGGAGCGCGCTGCTCGCGACGAGGTCGGTGGTGCTGGTGGTTCCGGCGGAGCCGGGCGGAGTTGTAGTCACTGGAGGTCTGTTCCCGTTGTCCGCGTCGCCTACTGGCCCGGGAATCCGCCGGTCGGCGCGGTTCCGCCACCGCCGCCGGTGAAGCCACCCGTCCCACCGGTGGTGCCGTCACCGAAGCCACCCTGGTCGGTGGTGGTAGAGGTGTCTTCGGTGGTCGCGGCGACCTGGCCGAGCGAGACGGTCTCGCCGACGGTAAGGCCAGAGGTGATCTCGGTGCCCTCGTCGCCCACAACGCCGAGTTCGACGGTGGTGGCCGTTGTGGTTTCACCGTCCTCGCTCACAACGTCGACCGTGGAGGTTCCATCGGTGGCGGTGGTGATCGCGGCGGTCGGCACGTAGAGGGAGTCCTCGGCGGAGGCGACGGTGGTGATGGCGGCCTCGGCGGTCTGGCCGAGGCGCAGTCCCTCGGGGACCTCGCCGAGGGTGATGGTGGTGGCGTAGGTGACGACCGAATTGCTCGCGGTCGCGGTGGGGGAGACAGCGGTCACGGTCGCGGCGGCGGTGGTGTCATCCAGCGCGGGGAAGGTGACGGTGACGGCCTGGCCAACGGCAACGGAGGCGATGTCGGCCTCGGCGATGTTCGCGGTCATCGTGTACGCGGACACGTCGGCGATGGTCATAAACCCGGTAGTGGTTGTGGTGGTGGATGCGTCGGCACCCGAGGTGGAGGAGCTGGAGCCGGCCGAGGTGGAGCCGCCGACCTCGCCGCTGACGGCGATGACCAGCCCCGTGATCGGGGCCGTCAGGGTGGCTGAGGCGACGGCCTCCTCCGCGTCGGTGACGGCGGCAGTTGCCTCATCCACCTTGTCCTGCGCGGAATCCACCTGCGACTCGGCCGAGGTGACGGCCTGCTCGGCCTGGCTCGTGTCGGTGGAGCTGCCGGTGCTGCTGCTGGAACCCTGCCCGGTGGTGGTCGAGGTGCTCGCCGTTGCCGCGGCTGCCTCGGCGGTGGCCAGGTCGGTGTTGGCATCAACAACGTCGGAGTTCGCGTTGGCGAGGTCCGTGTTGGCGTCCGCGAGGGTGTTGTACGCCTCGGTTTTGGTGGCCTCGAGGTCGGTGGTGTCCAGGGTTCCGATCACGTCGCCCGCGGTAACCGTGGCGCCAAGGGCCACGTTGACCGTGGCGATGGTTCCGGAGGTGGCGAACGAGGCGCTGACCTCGAGGGTTGCGGCGATCGAGCCGCTGGCGGTGATGGTGCTGCTCACCACGCCCTGCTGTACGGTGCCGGTCAACTGGGTCACTTCGGCGGTGGCCGCGCTGACGGGGTTGGTCACAAAGTAGGCGCCGACGGCGGCCGCGAGAATCACTGCGGCCAACGTGCTGTTGAGTACAACGGGACGAGAAAGTTTCATATCTGCAGGGTCACGAAGATTCCTATCCGGACCATTTGCCGAAACTGAGAAGGACCTGTGAGTGACGGGCGGCGGGTCGCTAAACTTGCCGAGGAAGCGAGGATGCCATGCCAGA
>JAODAO010000077.1 GCA_025463465.1 Glaciihabitans sp.
CGCCAGCTACCAGCAGGCCCTGCTCGATGCGGCGGTCATCGAATACGGCAGTGCCGAGGCGGCCGGCGAATTCGTTCTCCCACCGGAAAAATCCCGGCACGTCACGGGCGGGGCGGTGGATATCGGGCGAACCGATGCGAACAGCTGGCTGAGCCAACACGGCTCCGACTACGGACTCTGCCAGATCTACGGCAACGAGATGTGGCACTTCGAGCTCGCCACCAGCCCGGGCGGGCAATGCCCGGCGCAACTCAGTCACGCTGGCGACCTGCAAGGCTGACCCGTGCCGCGGGTCCGACCGGCCCGAATAGACTGGGCTTATGCCGGTAACAGTCGCTGAGGTCAATGAGCTCGTTGGCACCCTGTGGCCGCTCGACGGTTCCGAGTCCTGGGACGCCCCCGGCCTTCTTTCCGGCGATCCGAATGCCGCGGTCAGCCACATCCACCTCGCCGTCGACGCCGTACTTGACACGGTGAATGAAGCGGTGGATGTCGGTGCCGACCTGCTGCTTGTGCACCACCCGTTGCTGCTGCGCGGGGTGACCGCTATCGCGGAAGACGGGTACAAGGGCGCGGCCCTGGCCCGACTCATCCGCGGCAGCTGTGCTCTGATCGCCGCTCACACCAACGCCGACGTGGTTGAGACAGGAACCTCAGCGGTCATCGCCGACAAACTCGGGCTGGTGGATGTCTCACCACTGGTGCCAGCAGCCAACCCGGCCCGCGGCATTGGCCGCCACGGCACCCTGGCCGAACCAACTACTCTCGGCCGGCTCGCACGCCAGCTCGCCGAACTGCTCCCCGCCACCGCCGGGGGAGTCAAGGTTTCCGGCGCGTTCGACCAACCGGTCTCCTCGGTCGCGCTCTGCGGCGGTGCGGGAGACTCCCTCCTCGGCGAAGCCCAGGTGAAGGCGGCCGACGTGTACATCACGTCTGACCTGCGCCATCACCCGGCATCCGAGTTCCGCGAAAACGCGAAGATTTCCGCGGGTCCCGCCCTCATCGACGTGTCGCATTGGGCGAGTGAATGGCTGTGGCTCGATACCGCCGCCGAGCAGTTGCGCGCCGGCCTCGACGGTGTGACCGTCACCGTGAGCGACCTCCGCACCGACCCGTGGGATTTTGTTGTTGTCCAGTGAAGAACAGGTGTATCCCCAATGGCTTTGAAAGCTAGTCCAAGCGAGCAGGCTCTGCTGCTCGACCTCCAGGCGCTCGACACCCGGCTCGCGCAGATCAACCACCGTGCCAAAAGCCTCGGCCAGCACGCGGTAGTGCAGAAAATGACGGCCGAGCGCTCGGCCCTCAACTCCGCTCTGGCCGAGGTCAACGGCAACCTCGAGGACGCCGAACTCGAACTCGGCCGGGTCGAATCCGACGTCGCCATCGTCGAGGCGCGCATCAAGCGCGACGACGACCGGCTGCAGATCACCTCGTCCGTGAAGGACGTGCAGGCGCTCGAACAGGAACTGGCGTCGCTGCGCAAACGCCGGTCCGACCTCGAAGAGATCGAACTGACCGTGATGGAACGTGTTGAGGAGCAATCCTCCGTGGTTCGCCAGGCGCAGTCGGCGGTTGACGACCTGCAGGCTCGCATCGCCGAGGTAGAGGCCGAACGCGACGTCGAGCTCGGAACCATCGGTGTTGAACGCACCAATGTCGAGGCCAATCGCGCTGCGGTCGCCGAAAAGGTGCCAGCCGACCTGCTCGCCCTCTACGAAAAAACCCGTGCCCGTTACGGCACCGGCGCCTCCCACCTGCGCGGGGGAGTTTCCGGCGCCAACGGTGTGCGCCTTAACGAAAACGACATGGTCGCCATTCGCTCGGCGGCGCCCGACGAGGTGCTGATGTGCCCGGACTCCTTCGCGATCCTGGTGCGCACCGACGAATCCGGCCTCGGCTAAACAGCCAACGAACCACCCGGCTGGTACCCGGACGTCACTCGAGACGATAACCTTGACCCTGCAAACGGGTCGATGAGGCGGTCGCGTTGGTTGCTGGTTTCTGCAAAGAAAACAGCGCCACCGAGGAACGTCCGGGCTCCGCAGAGCAGGGCGGTGGGTAACACCCACCCGGAGTAATCCGCGAGATAGTGCAACAGAGAGTAGACCGCCACCGGTCGGCCGCAAGGCCAGCCGGCGGTAAGGGTGAAACGGTGGAGTAAGAGACCACCAGGGGCCCGAGTGATCGGGCTCGCTATGTAAACCTCGCCCGGAGCAAGGTCAGACAGGAAACGCTAAAGGCTGCTCGCCCAGTTTCCGGGTAGACCGCTAGAGGTGTGCGGCAACGTACATCGTAGATAGATGGCCGTCGATGGTGAGGGTACGCAAGTACACCGCACCGGAACAGAACCCGGCGTACGGTCGGCCCGTTTGCACTCACCACCACCTGCATTACCGCAGCTGCATCAGCACCACCGCATCGGTGCGATCCGCGTCACCCACACCGTCGCCATCCGCATCCGCATCGCTCCGCGCCGGTGCATCAATCGTGGGGGATGTCTTCCCACCACGTTCGCTCGATCACCTACCGTTGAGGTAATGGAAGATCGCGACCTGACACCGCCCGAACGGGAAACGCTCAATGCGTTGCTGTCGAACAGCTTCCCCGGCGTGGTCGAGCTCCGCCGGCAGGCCGCCAATGTTCGCGCCCGTTCCGGTTGCGAATGCGGCTGCCCAACCATCAACCTCATCCC
>JAODAO010000108.1 GCA_025463465.1 Glaciihabitans sp.
CGCTGGGTCATCGGCGCGAAAGACCTCGGCCAGCCCGTCCTCACCCTCGTCGCGGAACCCGGCACGGAACTCGCCGTCGACGCCGCCCGCTCCGTTGGCCTGCCCACCGTCCTCGAGGACCACCAGCTCGACGAAGCCGGCCACGTGCAGGTTGTCCGACTGCACCGCACCGGTGTGCTCGACGCGGCCAGCGACCCCCGCGCCGACGGCGACGCCCTCATCACCTCCAGCACAAAGGAACACACATGACCGACCCGGCACGCCACGTCCTCGACCCAATCCGCTCCGAGGAGATCACCGGCTTCGTCGCCGCGATCCGCGCGGACACCCGGATCGGCGAGCGCCCGCGCTTCTGGGGCATCGCCCTCGACGAGGACCGCGCCAGGCACGCCACCGCCGACGGCCCCCGCCCGGTGCGCTCCGTGGTGATGAACCCCGACGCGCACGCCGCCTGGGAGGTCCGCGGCTGGACCGCCGCCGGTGACAGCGCAGCGGTCATCGAGGGGTGGACCGCCATCGACCACCGCCGCCCCGGCGTCTCAAGCGACGAGGCCCGCCTCATCGCCGTCGCCGCCCGCAACTCCCCGCTGCTCGTGGAGGCCCTCGCCAAGCGGGGTATCACCGACACCTCCCTCGTATGGGTCGACCCGGAGTCGATCACCGGGTTCGAGCCGGAAGACCTGAGCGAGCGCCGCCTCAGCTGGGGCACCGTCTGGTACCGCGAATCCGTCGAGGACAACGGTTACGCCCGCCCCGTCGCCGGCCTCGTCCCGATCCTCGACCTCGACACCCTCGAGGTCATCCGCATCGAGGACCATGGGGTCATCCCCATGGCCAGCGAGACCGGGCTGTACAGCGCAGGCACCTGGGGTCCCGACCGCACGGTCGCGCCGCTCGAGATCACCCAGCCAGAGGGCCCCGGCTTCAGCATCGACGGCCAGCTCGTCCAGTGGCAGAACTGGAGCATCCGCGTCGGCTTCAGCCACCGCGAGGGCCTCGTCCTGCACGAGGTCAGCTACGATGACCACGGCACTGTCCGCCCCGTCCTCGCCCGCGCCGCCGTCAACGAGATGTATGTGCCATACCTCGACGACGACCCGACCGCGTATCGCAAGAACTTCTTCGACTGGGGCGAGTACGGAGCAGGCCCGCTGACCGCGTCGCTCGAGCTCGGCTGCGACTGCCTCGGCGAGATCCGCTACTTCGACGTCGACTACCTCGACGGCCACGGTGTCGCACAGACCATCACCAACGGCATCTGCCTGCACGAGGAAGACGACTCCATCCTCTGGAAGCACGTCAACACCCGCATCGGCAGCGCCGAGGTACGCCGCGCCCGCAAGCTCGTCATCTCCAGCTTCGCGACCGTCGCCAACTACGACTACGGCTTCTACTGGACCCTGCACCAGGACGGCGCCATCGAACTCGAGATCAAGCTCACCGGACTGATGTCGGTCTCCGGCATCGCCGACGGCGAGACCCCCCGCCACGGCCGCCTCGTCGCCCCGAACGTGCAGGCCCCCACCCACCAGCACTACTTCGCCGTCCGCCTCGACACGGCCATCGACGGCGCGAAGAACCGCCTCGTTGAGGTGCACGCCGAAAGCGACCCGGACGAGTCACGCAACCCGTATGGCAACGCCGTGATCGCGGTGGAGACCCCCATCACCACGGAGTCGCAGGCTGCCCGCAACGCCGACCCCGCCCGCGCGCTGCACTGGCGGGTGGAGAGCGAGTCGAACCTGAATCGCTACGGCGACGCGACAGCGTTCCGTCTCGCCGTCCCCAACACCACCCAGCTGTTCGCCCGCCCCGGTAGTGTTGTGGAGCGCAAGGCCCCCTTCGTCGCCCATCACCTGTGGGCGAGCGTCTACGAAGCCGAGCAGCGTTTTATTGCGGGGGAGTACCCGAATCAGGGTGAGCTCGGCGACGACGGGGTGCACGTCTGGCAGCGCGAGAACCGCTCGCTCGTCAACGAACGCCTTGTCCTCTGGCCGATCATCGGGGTGCACCACTTCCCCCGCCCCGAGCAGTGGCCGATCATGCCGGTCGACCACATCGGCCTGCGCCTCGAGCCCGACGGATTTTTCGACCGCAACCCCTCACTCGACGTCCCCGCCTCCACCGGCACCGACCACTGTGCCATGCCGGCCGGCGAACACGATGCCCATGCCGGCCACGAAGGTCATGACGCGCACGCAGGCCATGCTGGCCACGACGCGCACGCCGGCCATGCTGGCCACGACGCGCACGCCGGACACCACTGAGAATTACGGTCCCCGGTCGCAGGCGTCCGTCGTGTTGATCCCGGTCAACACGGCGGGCGCCCGTTCCCGCGTGGGAATACGGGCAGGGGGATGGCTGGCTGCCGCCACCTGCCAGAACCGCACCACCACCGAGAACGCCGGTAGATGTCAATCCACCGGTATTTTGACGACTTGATAGCTGCCGTCTCCGTTGGCTACTTCAACACGTATGCCAGCGCATTGCGGTTCCGCAGTCTCTATCGTGAACGGCCCATCGTGCTGAGCATCAGCGTCCTGGGAGGAGGTCAGAATCGCCGATATCCCAGTCGTCGATAGGGCGTTGGCGATCAACGGGCAGGCGGCCAGTACTGCTTTGGAGCCAGGTGTGTTCTGCTCGAGAGTTGCCGTTACTAACGATTTTGCCGTTTCATCGGATTCAACCGGGGCTGCAGCGGCTGGTTCGCCGGTTGACTGATAGGTGCCGTCGCCATTCTTGAAGTCAACGGTTAGCCCAGCACAGTTGGCTTGCGTCGTGACTATGGTGAACGGCCCATCTTGGAGGCCGTCCGCGTCGTCAGAGTCCTTAAGCAGGGCTGATAGCCCGGTGATGTCGCCGGGGGCGTCCCCTCGACATTCTTCCAGTTCCGTCCAGGAGTCGGATTCAGCCTTCGCGGTCACAAGTACCCGGGCGTCGATTCCTGAATTTAGATGTGGGTTGGCAACTGCACTCGCGTAGGTGATTCCCCCCAATAGTGTGAGTAGCGCGCCGAAGAATAACAACCGACGAACAACGGCGAATGTGCCGCGCAGTTGCGAGACAGCTGACTCGTTGAGAAGTAGCTCCCGGTGAGACAGGTATAGTTCGCGAGTTTTGTCTAGCGCCTTAGCGCCTCCGTCGGCGCTCAACTCGGCGGCCGTCGCGAGGACAACCCTCAAGGATGCGATCCGGTTGACATCAGCCGCGATCAGGCTTGAAATCTCATCAGTGTCGGCCAGGGCTTGGCCATCGGGGGGTTGGCGAAGGTCGTACAGACGCTTGGTGAGCTGGTTGACTTCTTGCTTGGCAC
>JAODAO010000188.1 GCA_025463465.1 Glaciihabitans sp.
TGGTGCGGGGCCGTCGTGAGTGGGGTTCGAACGCGGTGTCGCCTTCGGCACGATATCGGGCCATGAGTTTGGAGATCCAGCCCTGGGTCACACCGTATCGGCGTGCTGCTTCGCTTTGGGTCATGCCGGCCAGGACCGCGGTGATCACAAGACGCTGTTTGCTCATGCCCCAGCGTCCAGGTTTATGCCGATGTCCCGCGACCGATTATTCCGATGTCGTGCGACACCCCATTCCTATGTCATGCACCAGGACACTGTCAGCCCGACAATTGGGCTGTTCTCGAAATTCTTCGCAGAACTGTCCTCATTACAACAACGAAAATCGCTTCCGGGTTATCCCGGGAGCGATTTTTTATTGTCCCGCTAATTCAAGGGTTAGGGGCTTATAGGGGTTATAGGACAAAACGTGTGGATGGACCCGGGCGTGTCATCCCCGTCGAGTCCTTACTGGCCATTCCGTGTCCGCATCAACGCGAGCTGTCAGGGTGGAACGACTCTTATCGGGTTGGTGTGGATTCGGCTGCCGCTGCTCGTGTGCCGACTGGGCGCAATTCGAGTGCGTGCTCCTTCACCTCCGCCAAAGCGTGCTCAATCGCGCCGGTAGCCACCACCGAGTCGCCTAGTGCTGAAGCAACAACTTCGGGAGCCGCCCGATGCGCAAGAGCGGCGAGCCGGGGGGCCGTCCGATCCACCAGCAGGCTAATGGATGGTGCAAGAGCGCCGGCGATGATGATCTTGTCCACATCGAGGATGCCGCTGAGTACCAGGCAGATGCGCGCCAGCCGGTCAGCCAGGCGATCTACGAGGCCCAAGGCGAAGAGGTCGCCGGCGTCTGCCGCTGCCAGAATGCGAGCCGCGTCGAGATCTTGTCTCGCCACGTCGGAGAGGGAAGAGCTTTTCGGCAGTGTTCCGGCTTCCCGTGCGGCGCGTGCCCACTGCTTGAGCATAAATGCGAGGCCATCTGACGATCCGACTCCTTCCACAAGTTCAAGAAAGCGAAGCTCTCCGGCGGCTCCGCGATTACCTCTCACCAGATGCCCATCCAGGAGGAAACCGGCCCCCAACCTCTCGCCCGCCAGCAAAGTCACGAACGATGCCGGTCGCTGCTGGTGAGCCGCTTCGGCTATCGCTGCGAGGTTGGCATCGTTTTCTACGATGACAACTCGTTTATCCGCGCTGAAGTGGCGGGCGAAGCCGGGGTTCATTCGGGCCCAGAAGTCGCTGTGCTCTTCTGCTGGAGACTCGCCGGCGCTATCGGTAGGAGCGGGAACGGCAATGACCGTGACCAGGGGAGGGTGGGCGTCCATGCCCGCGTTCCTGGTCGCCTCGCCCATGGCCGCGGCGACCGCGGCCGTCCTTGAACGGTCGTCGAGTGTCTTCGGGTCAACAAATCGTGAGGATGACCCGAGGACCGTGCCTGCAAGGTCTGTGACCACGGCGGTTAGGTGGTGCTGACCGGCATCTACCCCGACGACGTGCCCCGCGCGGTGGTGGAAAGCGTACGTGCGCGCCGGTCGACCCTTGCGATACTCCGCGCTTGACTTGACGCCGTCGATCTCAACGAACCAACCCAGGGTCACGAGTTCGTCGCAGAGCCCGATGACGGTCGAGCGGCTCAGCCCCGATGCAACCATCAGCTCGCTGGCTGTCACTGCCTCGACGTCCCATGCTGCGTGCAGCACCGTGAGGAGATTAGGTTTGCGAAGAAAAGTGGGTCTCGTGACACCGGCAATATCGTCGATTCAGCTCACCTCAAATTGGTTCGGAAAGATGCTGGACACTCATCGTCCCATCGGCGTACTTTATTTAAACAGTAAATCTAGCGCTCGAATCAAATAAATTGCACACGCACGACCGGCGGGGGATGTCTTCGTCGGAGCACACTTGGGAGACAAAGACGTGCCCATTGTTCCTACGCGCCCTCCGGGGATAACCCGTCGCACCCTGCTAGCCGGTATCGGTGCCGCTGGGGCGGCACTCGCACTCTCCAGCTGCGCCCCCGGGTCCGGTGGTCGCACCGAGATTACCTTTTTCCAGACCAAGCCAGAGGCCGTAGGTTACTTCGACGACCTGGTCAAGCAATTCAACGCATCACAATCGTCGATCCGGGTAATTCATGATTCGACGTCGGGTCTTTCCGCTGGCTTCGTCCGCGGAAACCCGCCGGACGTTGCGGCTTTCACCTACAACCTGGAAATGGCCCGGTTTATGGAGCGCGGGGCCTTGGCTGATCTGTCCGATATGCCCGAGGCGAAAACGATTCGCCCGGAGGTGCAGGATTTGGTCGACCAATACGCAACCTATCCGGGCCGGACGAGTGTGCTGCCCTACTCGATCACCGCGGCATCTGTCATCTACAACCCGGCGCTTTTCGCCGAGCAGGGTCTCGAGGTGCCCACCACCTGGAGCGAGATGATCGCGGTCTGCGATGCCTTCACCGCGGCAGGTATCACCCCCATCTACAGCACGTTCCGTGAGCCATGGACCGTTGCCCAGGGGCTCTTCGACTACACGACCGGCGGCATGCTCGACGTCGCGAAGGTGTTCAAGAAACTGCAGGAGGAGGGCACGAAGCTCGGGCCCGACTCACCCGTTTCTTTCCAAAAGACCTTCAAGGAGCCCGTCGACAGGATGCTCCAGCTCGCGTCGTACTCGAATTCGGATGCCGCCAGCCGCGGTTACGGCGATGGGAACCTTGCGATGTCTCAGGGCAAGGCGGCGATGTATATGCAGGGACCGTGGGCGCTGGGCGAGATCGAGAAGTCCAATCCGGATCTTGAGGTGGGAACTTTTCCCCTGCCAATGACGGACGACCCCGCCGATCTGAAGGTCCGGGTCAACCTCGACCTCGCTCTGTGGGTCGCGGAGGGTTCATCTAAGAAAGACGCCGCAAAACAGTTCGTGTCGTTCTTGATGCAGCCCGAGATTCAGGACACCTACAACGAGACCTTCCTTGCCTTCGGGACAACGGTGTCGGCCCCGGCGGTCGACGATCCCCGCATCCTCGGAATGCAGAAGTACTACGACGAAGCCAAGTTCTATCAGGGCGCCTCGAAGGCGATTCCCCTCACTATCCCCACCGAGAACTACCTGCAGGGCATCGTCACCGGGTCGAACCCGGAGAACGTACTCCGCACCATGGACGCCGACTGGCGTCGCCTGGCGCGCCGCGCCTGAATTCCCCGAGCCCCGGATCGAAGGAGACCCCGATGGCCGTCACTACCCAGAACCGCCCAGCGACCCTTGCCGGCGCCGCGCCAGCCACCCCAATACCCAAGAAGAAGAAACGGATAGATCCGGTCTTCTATCTCTTCCTGGTGCCTACCCTCGTGATTTTCACTCTCGCAATTACCCTCCCGGCGGTGCTCGGCATCTTCTACAGCTTCACGGACTCCATCGGGTTCGGCGACTACGAACTGGTCGGGCTCACCAACTACATTGCGCTGTTCAGCGACCCCGCGGTGCTCGGGTCGTACGGGTTCACCCTCGGATTCTCGGTTGTCACCGTGCTGGTGGTCAACGTTGTCTCCTTTATGCTGGCGATCGGACTCACCGCACGGATCCGGGCGAAGACCGCGCTGAGGGCCGTGTTCGTCCTCCCGATGGTCGTCTCGGGAATCATCATCGCGTTTGTTTTTAGCTTCCTGTTCTCGAACTCCCTGCCCGCCCTGGGTACAGCACTCGGATTCGGGCCGCTGTCGGAGAGCATCCTTGCCAACCCGAACACCGCGTGGATAGCGGTTGTTGTGGTGACGGCATGGCAGGCGATCCCCAGTTCCCTCCTGATCTACATCGCCGGATTGCTCTCCATCCCCGCAGAGGTGTATGAGGCCGGTTCGATCGATGGTGCGACCGGGTGGCAGCAACTGAAATCGATCACGCTGCCGTTGGTTGCGGGATACGTAGTGATCAACACCATCATCAGTTTCAAAAACTTCCTGAATGCCTACGACATCATCGTTGGGCTTACCAACGGTGGGCCGGGTACCGCGACGCGAAGCATTGCCATGACGATCTTCAGCGGATTTGGTGGTGGCGATTACGCCTACCAGATGGCCAACGCGACCATCTTCTTCCTCATCGCCATCGCGCTCTCCCTCATCCAGCTCAGAATCACTCGTGGAAAGGCGGCCGTCTGATGGCGAATCCCGCGATCGTCACCCGTTCCGTCACCTCGTCAAGCAAGAATGCCGACCAGGTTCGTCGTCGTCGTTCGAAGGTCGGAAAGGAGCGCCCCAACATCGGCCTGACCGTGCTTCTTGTGGTCTGCACCCAGACCGTGCTCGTCCCGATTTACGTCACCGTCACCATGTCGCTGAAGACAACAGCTCAGTCCGTCGACGGAAATGCGTTCAGCCTTCCCTCCCCAATCGACTTCTCGAGCTTCGCTGCGGCGTGGGAATTGACCAACTTTCCCCGTGCGTTCACCATCACGGTGCTCGTGACGGCGGCGACCGTGATCGGCACAATCATGCTTGCCTCGCTCGCCTCCTACGCGATCGTGCGCAACTGGGACCGTCGCCTCTTCCGGTGGTCGTTCTTCTACCTCCTCGCCGCGATGTTCCTCCCCTTCCCCGTCGTCGCGCTGTCCCAGATCAAACTCACGGGAATCGTGGGGCTCGCGAATCCGGGGGGAGTGGCACTGCTGCACATCATGTTCCAACTCTCTTTCAGCATGCTGCTGTTTACCGCGTTCCTCCGGTCCCTTCCCGAGGAACTCGAGGAGAGTGCGCGCCTCGAGGGCGCTACAACCTGGCAGGTCTTCTGGCAGCTCGTCTTCCCGCTGCTCGCGCCGATGAGCGCGACCGTGGGTATCTTCGCTTTCCTCGCCTCGTGGAACGACTTCGCGATGCCCTCCCTGATCACCGCCGACCCGTCACTGCAAACCCTTCCCGTGCTCCAGCAGATCTTCCAAACGCAGTTCAGCAACAACTACAACGTCGCCTTCGCCTCGTACCTGATGGCCATGGCCCCGGCGATCATCGTCTACCTCTTCACCCAGCGCTGGGTGATGGCGGGCGTGACGCAAGGTGCGATCAAGTAGCTCGTCCGACTCCCTGCCGGAACCTTTGAGAAGCATCCCCCTCTGAGAAAGCGACCCCGACCGATGACCGACGTCCTCGACACCGCTCGCGAGACGACAAACCCGACCGGTGACGCCAACTGGTGGCGACAGGCAGCCGTTTACCAGATTTACCCGCGTAGCTTCACCGACTCCAACAGTGACGGGATCGGTGACCTGCCGGGCATTACCCAGCGCATCCCGTATCTCCAACAACTCGGAATCGACGCCGTATGGTTGAGCCCGTTCTACCCGTCGGCTCTTGCCGACGGCGGATACGACGTCGACGACTACCGCGATGTTGACCCGCGGCTAGGGACCCTTGACGACTTCGACCGTATGGTCGCAGCGCTGCACGCCGCCGGAATCCGGCTCATCGTCGACATCGTGCCCAACCACTCGTCCAACCGGCACCCGTGGTTTCAGGAAGCTCTCGCCTCATCACAAGGCTCGGCGGCGCGTGCCCGATACATCTTCCGCGACGGGCTCGGCCCGAACGGCGCGGAACCGCCGGCCGACTGGACCTCGACCTTTGGCGGCCCGGCCTGGGAGCCGGTCGGCGACGGCCAGTGGTACCTGCACTACTTCGCGAAGGAACAGCCCGACTTCGATTGGTCGAACCGGGAGGTCCAAGACGACTTCCTGACGACGCTGCGCTTCTGGTCGGACCGGGGCGTTGACGGATTTCGCGTCGACGTCGCCCACGGGCTGGCCAAAAATCTCCCTGATCCCCTCCCGTCGCAAGCGGAACTGGACGCCTCTGACAAAACATCGGGCACGCACCCGATGTGGGATCGCGACGAGGTCCACGACATCTACGCGGCTTGGCGAGAGGTGTTCAACACCTACGACCCGCCGCGGATCGCCGTGGCAGAGGCCTGGGTCGAACCATCCCGCCGAGCGAGATACGCAAGTTCCGGCGGTCTCGGCCAGGCCTTCAATTTCGACCTGCTCGAAGCAGAATTCGACGCGGAGCAGTTCCGGGCGATCATCACCTACAACCTCGCAGAAGCGAAGGCCTCCGGTTCGTCGACGACGTGGGTTTTCTCGAATCACGACGTTATCCGCCACGCGACCCGCTATGGACTGCCCCCTCGTGCACAAGGCGAGATAAAAAAAGGTATGGCGTGGTTGCTGTCCGGCGGCACATATCCCCTCGTTGATGAAGAGGCAGGGCTTCGCCGCGCTCGTGCGGCCTCCCTCCTGATGCTCGGCCTCCCCGGCTCCGCCTACCTGTATCAGGGCGAGGAACTCGGCCTGCCGGAGGTAGCCGACATGCCGCCGGCGAAGCGCCAGGACCCGACCTACTTCCGGAACCCCGGGGTGGATATAGGGCGTGACGGGTGTCGTGTTCCCATCCCGTGGACCCGCGGCCGGCCGTCCTTCGGATTCAGCGACCACGAGGCGCACCTGCCCCAGCCGTCGCGGTTCGCGGACTACTCGGTCGAGGCCGAGGAGCGCGACCCACGGTCAACCCTGTCGCTTTACCGGAGAGCCCTCGCCGCCCGCCACGAGCTCCAGTCGGAGGAGGAACTCGTGTGGGTAGAGCAGGTGAATGACGCGGTGCTGCACTTCGTGCGACCGGGCGAGTGGCACGTGGTGGCCAACTTCGGCACAATCGGGGTTCCTCTGCCCGACGGCGAGGTGTTGCTGGCCTCCGGTCCGGTCGAACTCGGCGTATTACCGGGTGAGACCACGGTGTGGCTGCGTACCCAGGCGTAGGGAACATCGAACGAGGGCGACGGGGTGGTGCGGTGCAGCCGTTTCCGCCCCATCGCCGTAGCGGGGCAGGGCGGTCGGGGGAGTGTGATGGGCCCGCCGGGCGCCGTGTCCTAGTGGGAGCACGAGACCTGCACCGCAGGGGAGTACCTCCCGCTGCGGTGAGTATCCGCTCCCTTGGCGACGACCTGCACGAGTGCATCGACAATGCCGTGCCGTTGCACCTAGGAGATTCAGCAGCGCGCCCGGGCGCCCGCCACCTCCGACGCATACAGACGACCGGAATCCTACGCGGGCGCCCGTCGGAGTCGCTCGAGGGTGCGTGTAGTAAACCATAATCGGTCGCCGTTCCATCACTGGGAGTACCCTAAATATTGCTGTGAGGCTACTGAAAGAATCCTCCACCAGTACCTAAGTAATACTTACTCGAATCTAGGATGACTACTGGGGCTACTGAAAGGAAAGTGAACCGGCTGCAACAGTGCCGGAACACATTTTGCGCACCGGTTTAGGACCGTGCAGCGTACGCATCCCCCCATGACTCTTACCTCTGCTTTTGCACGCCGCTTTTCGAACGTCGCACTCCGCTCCTCGAACGCCGCACCCTTACTCGCCCGCACACGCCGCATCACCGTCCTCGCCGCGTTGACTACCCTCGCCGTCGCGTTCGGTGTGCTCACCGCCACACCCGCCGCGGCCGCCGCACCCGCAACAACGAACAACATCGCGCTCAACGTTGTTGTCGCTATACCCGCTGACTGGGGGACCAAGGCGAACAACTGGACCACCGAGCGGATTGTGAAAACACTCAACGCGTCCGGCGAATACTGGTCGACGATGACGGGTGGCACAACCGGATTCGACGTCCCCGCCACCATCAAGACCGTGAAGACAGCTGCCGAGTCGACCGACCCGGGCAAAACCATTCTTGACACCGTCGTTGCGGAACAGGGCTTCGACGAAACCGCGCAATGGAAGGGTCTCATTGTCTTCGTCCCGCAGGCCAAGGTCGCCTCCGGCACCGGCAGTCCTGCTGCGGCGATGAGCTACAACAACAATCTTCAGTCCGGCGGCTACATGATCGTCGCGGACGAGAATTCGGCACAGAACACCCTCACCAACCTCGTCGCCCACGAGTTCGGCCATTTTTTTATGATCCCCCACGCCAACCGTCTCGGCTGCTCCGACGGTTCCACCGACTCGCTCCCAGCCACGAGCGCGACCGGATGGTCGAACACCTCCTGCGCCACCGTCGAATACGACGACAACAACGACGTTATGTCGAACGCGTACTCCCTCGGCTCGCTGAACACCTACCTGACCGAGTCCGCCGGCTTTGCCAAAACCGGCTCCATTCAGACGGTCACCCCAACAACAAAGACATCCACCTACAGCCTCCAGCCGTGGGGCAACACAACGGCGAACGGCGTCCGCTCCATCAAAGTCATCGACCCGGCCAACGGCACGCCCTACTACGTCGAACTCCGCCAGGCTGTTGGCATCGACAAAAACGACGCAACAGGAGTCCGCGCCGGGGTCAAGATCGTGAAGAAAAACAGCGGGCCCCAGGGGGGCTCCGTCGTTATCGACCCGACCCCCACCACCCTCAGCGGGAACACCGATGGAAAACAGACCTGGGAAGCCGGCTCGAGCTTTACCACCGCCTCCAACAGCACGCGCATCGACATCGAATCGATCAACGCCAACAGCGCGAAGGTAAGCGTCACGGATATCAGGGCGGGTAGAGGCGCCGCCGCCGGCGTCGCATCGCCCATCGTTACCGCCACATCAAACAGTGGCGCGGCCTGGTACACGGGCAACAGCTACATCGACGTCACCGCAAAGGACAGCGCGGGCGCGGCTATCCCCGGCACCGTCTCTGTCTACCGTGGTGGCGTGTACCTCGCCGATGTCACTATCGGCACATCAGGCACAACCCGCTACACGCTGCCCCTCAATACCGAGGCAGGAACATACTCCTTCACCCTCATCCACTCGAACACCGCGGTGCGGTCCGGTCAAATCACTCACACCATCGTCAAATCATCAACAACGACCAACGTGGTGAAAGCACCGGCAACCCTCGCTCCTGGCGAGACCGGCGCCATCGACGTGCGGGTGACTATCCCGAGTGGAGTTCCCCTGATCGGGTCGGTTGCCGCAAGCATCGACGGCGCCGCGGCTGAAACGGTCGCGCTTCCCGACGCCAAGGGAGGTCTCGGCACACTGAGCCTTGGAAAGCTGTCCAACGGCCTTCACCACGTTGAATTCCAATACGCTGGCGAACGCAACTCCCTTCCGTCGGTCGGCAAGGCCACGGTCAGCGTCACCAACGGCACGATCACCGTCGTGTCCACCGGCCCAAGTACGTACAAGGGCAGCCAGGGCAAGTTGACGGTGTCCGCAAAATCCACTGCTGGCAAGCCGGTCACGGGCTCCGTCACCGCATCCGAAAACGGAACCCAGATCGGCAAAGCAACCCTTTCCGCCCAGGGAACCGGAACCATCTATCTGTCGAAGTCTCTGGCCGTCGGACGCCACTCCATCCTCGTCCATCACTCAGACTCGTCCGTGGCCGATGCCACCGTCATTCATACCGTCGCCCGTGCCACGGCGACGGTCTCCGGCAGCGCGTCGAAGGCAACGATCCCGGCCAACAACAGCACAGCGACCATCTCGGTCACCACCTCGGCGGCGTCCGGTGCCTACGGCTCCGTCCAGGTCCTTCGGAACGGCGAACTGGCCGCCACACGCACTGTCAGTGCCGCCAACAAGGGCGCTTTCGTCTACGCCATCGGCGAGCTGGACGCTGGCAGCTACACGTACACGCTGAAATACCTGGGATCAAAGACGGTCGCTCCGGCATCCTCAAC
>JAODAO010000354.1 GCA_025463465.1 Glaciihabitans sp.
ACGGCCCCACCCACGAGTCCCTCGTGGCGAAGGCCCGCGCCAAGGCACAGGCCAGCGAGCTCGGTCTCGGCGGCGGCACCTCCATCTCGGTGCCGATCGACGTTCCGGCGGCGGTCTGATGGCCACCCGCAGGCTCGTCGTCGTTTCCGCCGGGCTCAGCCAGCCGTCGTCCACACGGCTGCTGGCCGACCGCCTCGCGGAGGCCACCGTCGGGATGCTCGCGAACCGGGAGCTGGAGACCACGGTCGAGATCGTCGAACTGCGCGACCTCGCGCACGACATCGTGAACAACCTGATCGCCGGTTTCCCCAGCCCC
Source organism: Glaciihabitans sp. (assembly GCA_025463465.1). Lineage (GTDB taxonomy): Bacteria > Actinomycetota > Actinomycetes > Actinomycetales > Microbacteriaceae > Glaciihabitans. Next base: position 317 of record JAODAO010000354.1, read on the forward strand.
AGATTGGCGGCGGTGCTCGAATCCGTCAGCAACGCCGACGGCCTTATTGCTGTCACACCGATCTTCACCACCAGCTACAGCGGCCTGTTCAAGTCATTTATCGACATCATCGACCCAGCCGCACTGACCGATCTTCCCGTGCTGATCGGGGCAACCGGGGGAACAGAGCGTCACTCCCTGGCACTCGACTACTCCATGCGCCCGCTGTTCACCTACCTGCACGCCGTGGTCACCCCCACGTCGGTGTATGCGGCGTCCAGTGACTGGGGTACCGGGGCGGACGGTGCCTCTTCGGCCCTGCCCGACCGAATCGGCCGCGCGGCGGGTGAGCTGGCCGCGTTGATGCGCGACTCAGAACGCTCCAGCCGCATCATCGACCCATTCGCCCTGCCGGCTGGTTTCAGCCCGGTGGGCGGATACGGCGCCCAGTAGAAATACCGGGCAGTACCACCCGCGTTCCCGAAGACGCACAGCTCCACCTGGCGAAACGGCCGTTGTGAGGATCCCCACTCACAGCGGCCGTTCTCGGTGGTGGGTACGCGGTTGTGGCCGCGAACAACTAACCTCGGACAAACGAGTGGTGGGAAAAACGATGGAACACGAAGGCAAGCCCCTCGCGGCCGATGAGCTCGACACGCAGCACCACCGCCAGCCCGGTATCGCCTCTGTCCACGTTCGTGCCCTGATCACCTGGATCGTTATCTTCCCCCTTGCCGCCCTCGGGATGACGGTGATGGGCATTCTCAACCTGGACTGGCCGCCGGTCCTTCGCGCCCTCGTGCTGACGCTCGTGGTCGTTCCCACCGCCGTGTACTTCGCCGTCCCACGGCTCTTGATGCTTTACGGCCGGATCAGCATCGCCGCGCACAACCGCTCACGGCGGCGCGCCACCCGCACTTCCGCAACGTCCTGATTCCGCACGGAACCCCCTGCCGCCCCGGCTGGCAGCGGGCGGTTGGTGGATGTTTCGCCTGACGCACCCGGAAGCGGCGCGGCGCGGTCACGCTGGAACCGGCCGACGCACGCCAACCCGGCCAGCGGTCAGGAGCGCGTAACAGGATCTTCTTCTGGCGAAACACGGACGTATTCCGCCTGAAACCATTCCGAAACGCGGGAGCCGTGTACTTGATACATGGCCACAAAGCGCAGAACTGACGCACACCGGCTCATTCGCGGCCTCCGCGCCACCTCGCGTTGTCACCACGCGCGGGCGATAACCGCCGCAGCGCACACATCTACCTCCCGCGCTGCATCCATCTTCGGCGCTGCCGCGCGCGGATTCAACACCGTGCCCACCATGCGCGGTGTCTTCGGCAAGCGCTGACGCGCAACCGTCACCACCTCTTCCGCTGCAACGACTGCCCCACTGTTCACCTGCTCGATCACCACACCACCACCGGACCCGAACGATCACCACAAGGAGCCAGTACATGTCTGAAATCGACGACACCATTGCCGCAAACATCTCCACGTCGCTCGGCGAAATCGCGCACCCGTCGTTGCCGAAGGGCAGCAACATCTACGGCTCCACCAAAATCTTTCCCGACTACCAGGCCGAGAACGGGGAAAGTTACTTCACCCTCGTCCACGGCATCGCCCACGAATCCTCGGTCAGCTTCGTCGCGATCCTGCAGGCCACCCGGGCGCTGCGCAAAGGGTACGAGTCGGCGATCTACTTCTACGGCCCCGGCGCGATGAACGCGATGGCCACCCGCGGGTTCCCCACCACCGGGGACAGTGCCTTCCCCGGCGAGCAGAACATCAACGGCTCGCTGGAGACGTTCATCAAGGAGGGTGGCACGGTGTTCGTCTGCCGGTTCGGCCTGTCCCTGCACGGTCTGCGTGAGGAGGACCTGATCGAGGGCGCCATCCCGGCGCACCCGCTCGACGTGCAGGACGCGTTGATCCACTACGCCCGCAAGGGCGCCATCATCAACTCCACCTACAACTTCTAACCGTGACCGTCACCGATCCCGTCTCCACGCGCGTCAACATCGCGCTGCTGGGGGTGCGAACCAACGCTCCCGTCCAGCGAACGGGCGGCGCCGGGCCGAGCGACGACGGGCACCTGCTGTTCAACGGGGAGGGCGCGGCGGTGCCGCTCAACCCGCAAAGCCCGTACGTCATCACCAACGGCCGGCTGCTGCTCGACGGAGCCGACATCGGAATGGACGTCGAACCGGTCAAACGGCCGAAGTTCTACGACCTGGTCACGGCCGACGGCACCTCATACGAGAAGATCGCGAAACTGCACGGAAAAGATGTACTCGCCACCACCGTTGTGCAGACCTGTATCCGCTACAACGAGGAGGATCGCTGCCGCTTCTGCGCCATCGAGGCCTCCCTCAACGCGGGCAGCACCATCGCGGTGAAAACCCCGAAGATGCTGGCCGAGGTCGCCGAGGCGGCCGTCCGGCTCGACGGGGTCACCCAGATGGTGATGACAACGGGTACCTCCAACGGCTGGGACCGCGGCGCCAAACACCTCGCCCGCTGTGTCAAGGCGGTCAAGGCGGTGGCGCCGGGCCTCAACATCCAGGTGCAGTGCGAACCGCCAGCGAACCTGAGCGCCATCACCGACCTCTACAACGCGGGCGCACGCTCCATCGGCATCCACGTCGAATCGATGGACGACGACGTGCGGCGCAGGTGGATGCCGGGAAAGTCGACCGTTTCCATGGACGAATACCGTGGCGCCTGGCGCGAAGCGGTGCGGGTGTTCGGTCGCAACCAGGTGTCCACCTACCTGCTGGTGGGCATGGGAGAGGACCCCGACGAGATGGTTGCCGGCGCGCAGGAGCTGATCGAGATGGGTGTGTACCCGTTCATCGTGCCGTTCCGCCCACTCAAGGGCACCCTCGCCACCGATGTCGACCACGTGCCGGCTCCCCACCGCGGGGTGCTCGAGGACATCTCCCGCCGTGTGGCCGACCTTCTCGTCGCCGCCGGTATGAAGGGTTCCGACCAGAAAGCGGGCTGCGCGGCCTGCGGCGCCTGCGGCATCCTGAAAACGGCGGGCGGCTGAATGAGCATGCCAGACGTCTCCATCCTGACCGGCGGCCTCGGCCGCTCGGCCATCCCCCCCGTGCGGCCCGCCGCGTGGTCGATCCGGCATGCGGACGCGGGCCAGCTCGCCGCCTACCGCCGGCTGCGCCGTGACGTGTTTGTGGCGGAGCAGGGCCTGTTCAGCGGCAACGACTCCGATCGTGTCGACGACGATCCGCGCACCATCGTGCTTGTGGCGGTCACCCTCGACGGCACCGTTGTTGGCGGGGTCCGGCTCGCGCCAGCCACCGAGGATCGCGACATCGGCTGGTGGAACGGAAGCCGGCTGGTGGTGGATGTCTCCGCCCGCAGCAGCGGCGGCATCGGGGCGGAGCTTGTCCGGTCGGCCTGCACGGAGGCACTCTCCCGGGGCGTCCTACGGTTCGAGGCGACAGTGCAAACCCAGAACGAGACCATGTTCCGGCGCCTCGGCTGGCAGCGCTGGGGGAGCACCGTCATCAACGGCCTCGACCACGTGCGGATGCGCTACCCGATCGACCGCATCGCGAACCTGGTGGCCTCCACCAAAGCGCAACTCGAGGCGCTGCTCGACCCGTACGGGGCGTGGGGTGCCTCCTCCTCCGCCACCCTCGGCGGCAACGGTTTTGTGGGCGACGACGGGGCGCCGGTTCCCGGCACCGACGTCATCGCCGCCTGCGACAGCATCCTGCCCGCCCTGATCGAACGGGACCCTGAATGGGCGGGGTGGTGCGCCGTCCTGGTGAACCTCAACGACCTCGCCGCGATGGGGGCAACCCCGGTGGGCATGCTCGACGCCCTCGGCGCACGCACCCTGTCGTCGGCCCGCCGGGTGATGAACGGTATCCGCAGCGGCTCCGATGCCTGGCAGGTGCCCATCCTCGGTGGTCACACCCAACTCGGGGTGAGCCCCTCACTGTCGATCACGGCCCTCGGCCGCGCTCTCACCCCCGTGCGCGGTGGCGGCGGCCGCCTCGGCCACACCCTCAGCCTCACCGCCGACCTCAGCGGCCAGTGGCGCCGCGGGTTCGAGGGCCGGCAATGGGATTCCTCGTCCTCGCGTTCCGGGCTGGAACTGCGCACCCTCGGTGGCATCGTCGGCAGCGCGGCACCCGCCGCCGCGAAGGACGTGAGTATGGCCGGGGTGGTGGGAACCGTCGGGATGCTGGCAGAGGCCAGCGGTTACGGCGCCGTCCTCGACGTTGTGCGCATCCCCACCCCCGACGTGCCTATGGGGGACTGGCTCACCTGTTTCCCCGGGTTCGGCATGATCAGCGCCGACCTCGCCGGCGCCAGCCGGATGGACTCTCCGCTCACCAGCACGGCCGAATGCGGGGAACTCACCATGGCCCGCGGCGTGCGGCTGCGCTGGCCGGACGGCGAAACCACCGAAGCCGTATCCGGAACCGTAACCGGCCTCGGCCGGGCGTAACCCCACGAGCAGGAGAATACCCGTGCCAGAGATGACCTTCACCGTCCGGTGGCCAGACGGCACCATCGAGGACTGCTACTCCCCGTCGCTGGTGATGCACGATCACCTCGACGTGGGCGCTGCCTACCCGGTGGACGAGTTTGTGAGCAGGGCAAACACCGCACTGCAACTCGCCAGCCAGAGGGTGTTGGCCACATACGGTTTTGAATGCACCTCGGCGATGGCCCAGCAGGATCGGCTCGCCATCTCCAGCGCACGTTACGACGCGCGATCCGCCGTCACGGTGCTCGACATGCAGCCGCCACTGCCGGCTGCGTCGGCGCTGCCCCCGGCGGGTCAATGAGGGGCGCACCGGGCGCCGGGCCACGCTCCTAGACTTATCGGCATGGCGGAGATGATCATTGCGGCCGTCGCCGCGCATTTCGGGCGAAGCATCGAACGTGCCCTGCCCAAGGTCGCCGGCATCATCGACGACGCCAGGCGGCTCGGGGTGAGCCTGCTGGTCTTCCCCGACGCCACCCTCGGCGGCTACCTGACCGACCTGCGCGAACCCGACCTCGACCACCTGCCGGAAGCCATCGGTCTCGACTCCATCGAACTGCGAGAGATCCAGCAGCTCGCCGGCGACATGACGGTCTGCATCGGCTTCAGTGAGACCGCGATCGTCGACGGCCGCCCCGTCCTCTACAACTCCGCCGTGTGCCTGAGTGGTGCAGGCATCCACGGTGTGCACCGCAAGGTGCACCGTCCCCTGAATGAGTCGAGGGTGTACGAGGCCGGCGACGGATTCGCGGCGTTCGATACCCCCGTCGGTCGCCTCGGCATGCTGATCGACTACGACAAAACCTTCCCGGAGGCCGCTCGCGCCCTCGCCGATGACGGCGCCCACATCATCGCCTGCCTCTCCGCCTGGCCGGCCAGCACCACCAACCGTGCCGAACGTCTGACCAACGACCGCCAGTCGCGGCTCTTCGACATCTACGACGGTGCGCGCGCCGCCGAAAACCAGATTGTTCTCGTTTCGTCCAACCAGACCGGTGTCTCCGGCGGGCTCCGCTTCCTCGGCCAGGCGAAGGTTGTTGGTCCCGGCGGCGACGTCCTGTCCAAAACCTGGTCGAAGGGAGCGTTGGCGGTCACTACCCTTGACGTTGAACACGAGGTCACCCGCGCCAGGCGTACCCTGCACCACCTCGCGGAAAGAATGCCCGCCGCGTATGGCCGCCCTGCCCCGGTGGTAACGGATCCTCAACCCACGGCCATAGTGTGAGCATCCGGCTCGCCCTGCTGACCTATTCCACCAAACCGCGTGGTGGGGTCGTGCACACCCTCGCGCTGGCAGAGGCCCTCGCCGCCCAGGGAGTCGACGTCACCGTCTGGACCCTCGGCCGCGGCGGCGACGCCGTCTTCTTCCGTCCCGTCGATCCCGCCGTCACGGTGCGGGTGGTGCCGTTCGAGGCCCGCGACGGCGAAACCGTCGGGAAGCGCATCGTGCGCTCCATCGCTGTGCTGCGAGCGGCGTTCACCCCCGCCGACTACGACCTCGTCCACGCCCAGGACTGCATTTCCGCCAACGCGGTCGAGCGCTGCATCCGCACCGTCCACCACCTCGACCAGTTCGCCACCCCCGAACTCGTCGCCTGCCACGAACGCGCGATCGTTGAACCGCTGGCGCTCGTCTGTGTGTCGGCCGCGGTGGCTTCGGAGGTCGCGGCCGGCTGGGGCCGCACCGCCACGGTCATTCCGAACGGTGTCGACGCCGAACGCTTCGCCACAGCGGCAGGGCAGGGGGATGTCGCCGTTGCCGCCCGCGAACGCTGGCGCACCCTATACGGCCGTTACGTGCTCGCGGTCGGGGGCATCGAACCGCGCAAGGGAACCCGGGACCTGCTTGAGGCCTTCGCCGCCCTGGGGCGCTGCGACCTCAGCCTCGTTGTCGCAGGGGGCGAGACCCTGTTCGACTACCGGGCGTACCGAAGCGAGTTCAACGAACGCGCACGGCAACTGGGCATCACCGTGCACGTGCTCGGTACCATCAACGACGACGACCTGCCCGCCCTTGTGGCCGGTGCTGCCGTGCTCGGCTTCGTCTCCACCAAGGAAGGATTTGGCCTCGCCGCGATGGAGGCCCTCGCCGCCGGGGTGCCCGTGGTCGCCCGGGACCTGCCGGTGCTGCACGAAGTGTTCCGGGACACCGTCCGCTACGCCGCCGACGTTGGCGCGATCGCCGCGGCGCTTACCTCCTCCCTCGATGACCCACTCGACGCCCGCCCCGGCTCCGCGTTGGCCAACGGTTACCGCTGGGACGCCGCCGCCGCCGCCCACATCGTTCTCTATCAATCCCTCGTGTCCGCGGCCTCAAGCTCCTCCGCTCACGTCACAGGATCCGCGGTCGCCCTCCCATGAGCGAGCCGGCGCCTACCATCGGCGAGGCCATCTCCTGGCACGCCCGGCAGGATCCCGAGGCGCTCGCCGTGCGCGACCAGTTCGGGTCGATCGATCGGGCAGAACTCGATGCGGCCAGCTCCCGTTACGCCGAGCTGCTGATCCGGTCCGGGGTGCAGCCGGATGACCTTGTGACACTGCGCCTGCCCAATACCATCGAGTTTGTCGTGGCGTGTGTGGGCATCTGGAAGGCCGGCGCCACCCCGCAGCCGCTGTCCCACCGGTTCTCCCTCGCTGAGCAGCGTGCCGTGGTCGAGCTGGCCGACTCCCGGGTCGTCGTCGGCGCGGGGCCGGGGGAGTTTCCCGGTCGCATCACCCTGCCGGCCGGCGCCGATACCGGCAGGCTGGCCGGGATCCATCCGGCAGACCTCGCCGCGCGGTCGTGGAAGGCCCCCACGTCCAGCGGCAGTACAGGAAGGCCGAAGAACGATGTCGCCACTGCGCCGGCGCGGTTCGCCCCGAAGGCGCGCGTCGCGCT
>JAODAO010000207.1 GCA_025463465.1 Glaciihabitans sp.
TCAGTGGCCTTGATGGTTGGCGAGGTGGGGGCTGGCGCGAACGTGGTGTCGGGACGAATGTCGCTGGCGGGACGGATGCCGGTGTCGGTCATGGTCAGAGCCCTTCGGCCGGGGTGTAGGCCGCCGCCGTACCGGCGAGCAGTGAGGGGAGGTCCTCGCCGCGGAGGATGCGGAAGGCGCGGTCGAGGTCGGCGATGAGATCGTCGGCGTCCTCGATGCCCACGGAGAGCCGGACCAGGCCGTCGAAGATGCCGGCGCGTTCGCGTTCGGCCGCGGACAGCTTCGAGTGGGTGGTGGTGGGTGGATGCAGGATGAGGGAGCGCACGTCGCCGACGTGGGTCATCCTGCTGAAGATTTCGACGGCGTCTATAACGGTGCGGGCGGCTTCGCGCCCGCCGCGTAGCGTGAACGCGAACACGGACCCCTGGCCGCGCGGGAAATAGCGCAGCGCAAGCTCGTGTTGCGGGTGCGACGGCAGTCCGGAGTAGTCGACCGAGGACACCTCGGGCTGCAGCTCCAACCAGCGCGCGATGGCGAGCGCGCTGGCGACGTGGCGTTCGATGCGCAGCGACAGCGTCTCGATTCCCTGCTGGAGCAGGAACGCGTTGAACGGGGACAGGCTCGGGCCGAAGCGGGAGGCGATGGCACCCCGGGTGTAGGCGAAGCCGGCAAGTTTGCCGAACTTCTCGATCAGGCTGGGGCCCTCCTGCCCTGCGGCTGGCGCGGCGAGGTGCGGATAACGCTCTGCCTCGGCGGCCCAGTCGAACCGGCCCGCGTCGATGACCACCCCACCGATCGCGTTGCCGTGGCCGGCGAGGAACTTGCTCGTCGAATGGATGACCACGTCGACGCCGTGCTCAATGGGGCGGATGAGGTACGGGGTGGCGAGAGTGCTGTCCACCACAAACGGCACCCGGGCCTCGTGGGCGGCGTCGGCGATGGCGGCGAGGTCAATGAGGTCGTTTTTGGGGTTCGGGATTACCTCACCGAAAAAAAGGCGGGTGTTCGGCCGCACCCGGCGCAACCAATCCTGCGGATCGTTCGGGTGCTCCACAAACTCCACCTCGATGCCGAGGCGCGCAAAGTTGTGGCGGAACAGGGCGCGGGTGCCTTCATAGATACTCGGGGCCGACAGCACGTGGTCACCGGCCTTCACGATGCCGAGCACCGCAACCGTGGATGCCGCCTGGCCGCTGGCGACGAGGGTCGCCCCTGCCCCGCCCTCGAGGTCGGCGAGGAGTTTCTCCACCGCGATGTTGGTCGGGTTGTTGATGCGGGAGTAGACGTAGCCGCCGCCCTCGCCGCTGAACCGCTGCTCGGCCTCGTCGAAGTCCTCGAACAGGAACCCGGCGCTCAGGTAGACGGGGTTGATACGAGCGCCGTGGGTCAGGTCCGGGGTGTCCGCCGCGTGCACCTGGCGGGTACTGAAACCGAGCACCCGCGGGCTCGCCGTGGCGCTGGCTTCGTCCACGCCGGATTGCGGCGCCGTGTCCTCCCCCGGTAACCCGTCGGTGGCCGGAAGATACGTGGTGTTCGAGGTCATGCTACAACCGCCTGTCGTAGGTCGAGGGTTTCGCGGAGGGTGGTGCCGTGCCCCACCGTTCCGGCCAGGCCGGCGCCGAGGGCGTCCGCAAGGCGGGACGATGTCAGCGCGGCCAGAGGGTCGGTGCCTTTCCCGTTGGACAGCACAACGGCGTCGACGCCGCTGCGTGAAATGGCGTCGAGCGCATCCACCAGGTCCACCCCGAGGCCCAACCGGTGCCAGCGGCGCGGCGCGGTTGTTCCGTCGGCGGGGCCAGCCGAGACAGCACCCGTTGGCTGGAGGACGGCGTCGACCACGGGGCGGCGTGCGCCACCGAGGAGGCCTTCTGCCTCGACCGTGACCACCGCGCGGTGGCGGGGATCGAGGGGGATGTTCAGGGCGCCGTCAACCCGGTACACCGCACCGTTAAAGCCGGCGGGGCGGAGCAGATCGGTGTTGGCGAAGATGCCGGTGAGAGCATCCCCCACGAGGGCATCCTCGGGAAAGCTCGCCCAGAGCGCGGCGAGAATGGCGACATACTCCGCGGCGGCCAACTCGTCGGGGGTACCTACTCCACGCAGCGTCCCGTTGTTCGCCCGGCTGAGCGGGTCAACACCGTCCGCCTGCAGCAGTAGCCCCGCACGCCCACCGGTGATGCGGGCGAGCGTCTGGATTCGCCTGGCCAGGTTGTACGGCGCGTGGCGGGAGGTGTGTGCCTCGACGATGACGGCCGGTCCGGTGGTGCCCAGGTAGCCGGCCAACACCGACGGGTCGATCGTTCCCTTCGAACCGGCCGGCGCTTCGCGGAGGACAAGGCCGGTAACCCCGGCCTCCGCGGCTAAGGGAGCCGCGCGGACCAGTCGACCGGCGTCGGCTGCGGTCAGGGGCGGGATGTTCACAAACAGGGGAAGGGTGTGGCTCACGGTGATGCCTTTCAGGTGCGCAACGGTGGGAAACGTCACCAGGTGGCGGCGAGGGAGTTGGTGAGGGATTCGGTGAGAGGGAGGGGAGAGACCGGGAGCCCGAGGTGGCTGCGCAGGGTCGAGCCTTTGTAATCGAGCCGGAACACCCCGCGGCGCTGGAGGATCGGCACAACCTGCTCCGCGAACTCGGTGAAACCGGAGGGGAGCACGTCTGGCATCACGTTGAATCCGTCGGCGGCCCCCGCGTCGAACCAGGCCACCAGGTCGTCCGCCACCTGCTCCGGAGTGCCCACCGAGATTCGGTGCCCCGCTCCCCCACCGAGATGGTTGATCACACTTCGGAAAGTCGGGTTCTCCCGGCGGATGTAACCGAGAACCAGGCGGTAGAACGTCTGTGCGCCGCCGGCGACATCCGGGTCGGGAAGCAGATGCACGGGTACGGTGTCGTCCGGGTCAAAGTCGGAAACGTCGATTCCAAGTTGCGCGGACAGTCGCGCTGTCGCGTACGGCCACGGCACCAGTTCCGACAGCTCGGCCCGGCGTTCGTTCGCCTCCTTCTCCGTGGAGGCGATCACGGTGGAGACCCCGGGCAGGACCACCACACTGTCCCGCTCCCGGCCGTACTCCGCGGCGATGCCGCGCACCTGCTTGCGGAAGGCGACCCCCTCCTCCAGGGTCTGCGCCGCGGAGAAGATGACCTCGCCCAGCCGCCCCGCGAGGCGTACCCCGGCGCTCGAGCCACCGGCCTGCACCACTACCGGGCGCCCCTGGGGTGAACTGCCGCGCCGATCCCACGCGGAGACAACGCGTGACACCACGTCGGCGGCACGGTCGTAGCGGGTGTCATGTTCCGGTTCGTTCTCCCGGCCGAAATTGCGGGCCGGGGTCGCCCCCGCCGTGGTCACCACGTTCCAGCCGAAGCGACCACCGCTGATCTCGTCCAGCCCAGCAAGCCGGTCGGCGATCTCCGTCGCGTCGTTGTAGCTGGAGGAGAGTGTGCCGATGAGGCCGATGTCCTGCGTCACCGAGGCGATATGGGCGAGGTTGACGGTGGGTTCGAAGCTGTTGCCGCTGCGATAGCGCACGTCCCGGTCGAGGGCCGGGCCATCTGCGAGGAACACGGCATCGAGCTTCGCCCGTTCCGCATACTTCGCGATGCCGAGGTAGTGCGCGCTGGTGTAGCTGGACAGCGGGGGATTCTCCGGGTGGCGCCAGGAGCCACCAAAGACCCCGGCGTTGAGGATGTTGACGTTGAGATGCAGCTGGCGGGTCACGGTCCTACTGGTCCTTCCAGGTGTCGACGAACGAGTTGCGGGCCTGGGCGTCGAAGATGATGCCGTGCACACTGGGGCTATGGGCGATGACCTGCGCCGGGGTGTACACCGGGTTGGTGAGGGCGTAGTCGTCAAGGATCAGGTCCTGCGCTTCGGCGGCGATGTCGGCCCGCTTGTCGGGGTCGAGAGTCGATTCGAGCGAACTCAGCACGCTGACCAGCTCCTCCCGGCCCTCGAAGTCGGCGGGGATCCGCGCGGTGTTGTCCGAGTCGGGGTTGTAGACCAGGTTCAGCACGGACACTTCGTTGCGGCTGCGGTTGGCTGCGACGACGTTCCAGTCCGTCGCCGCGTTGGCGGACTGGGCCGCGTAGTCGGCGAGCGGGAGCACGTTCAGTTGAAGGTCAATGCCAATGGTTTTGAGGTTTTGCTGGATCGACTCGTAGGCCGGTTTGTTCGCGACCAGGTTGCTGATGCCGAGCAGCTTCACCTCGAGGCGGGTGCCATCCTTGACCCGGATACCATCGTCGCCCGGCTCCCAGCCGGCATCCTCGAGCAGCTTTTCTGCTTCCTCCGGGTCAAAACGCAGCGCGTCTTCGCTGTGGTCGACCCAGCCGTTGATCGCACGGGCGAGCACGGATTTGGATACCTCGTATGAGTCGGTGAGGACGGTTTTTTCGACGGCCGAGTGATCCCAGCCCAGCTGGATCGCCTTACGCACCGCGATGTCGTTGGTGGGGGCGAGGGAAGTGTTGAAATCGAAGCGGATGTCCGCCCCGGCAACGCGGTGCGAGATGACCTCGAAGCCCTTGTCCGCCAGGACCGCCTCGTCGGTGGTTTGCACGTCGAGGGTGGCGTCGATGGCGCCGGACTCCAGCGAACCGGTGCGAACGCTCGCCTCTGGCATCGAGTTGAAAACGATCTTGTCGAGGTAGGCCTCGCCCGTGTGGCCGGTGGCTTCGGGCGCCCAGTTGTACCCTTCGCGCTTGACGATGACGGTGGAGACCTGCGGGGTCCACGACTCATAGACGAAGGGTCCGCTGCCGATGACGTTCTTCGGGTCGGTCCGTTCCTCGGCAGACTTCGCCAGCGTCGCCAGCGAGTAGAAACCGGGCTGGCTGTTGGCGGTAAACGATGTGGCCTGCAGAAAGCTTGCTGAGGCCTGTTTCAGGACCACGGTCACGGTGAACTCGTCGTCGACCCGAGTTTCGACATAGCCGCGGAACAGCGTCGCGCCGTTGGCCTTGATGCCGAGCGCCTGGTCGCCAAAGACGTACTGGTCGTAGTTCGCCTTCACTGCCTCGGCGTTGAACGGCGTGCCGTCGCTGAAGGTGACGTCGTCGCGCAGGTGGAAGGTGAACTCGGTGAGCGCATCGTTGATCTCCCAGTCGGTGGCGAGCCAGGGGGTGATCTCGCCGGAGTCCGGGTCTTGCCAGGTGAGCTTGTCGACGATGTTGCCGCCGATGATCGACTCTGCGTAGTTTGTGCCGGCCTGGATGTCGGGGCTGCGCTGGTAGTCGATGAGGGCGAATTCGAGGGTGCCACCGCTGACCGGGCCGGTGGTCTTCTGGACAGAGGCGACGGGCTCCCCCGTGTTCGCTCTCACGGCGAAGGCCGAGCCGCCAGCGATCGCGGCCACCACCACAACGGCTCCGACGACCCACGGCCAGCGGCGCTTGGGGCGTGTGTCTTTCTCGATATCGGTGATGTCGCTCACAAAAGTTTCCTTTGGATTCCGGGGGACGTGCTGCGTCCACGTACTGCTGCAGGGGGATGTCTGCACAGTGTGAAGCGCAGGTGTAAACCCGGGCAAAGGATTTGCGTCGCACAAGGAAACATGACGAACCGTGACGCGGCCCACCTCCCGGGGTGGTTAAAATCGCGCCCGCCCGCGCCCCCTTCTTCCGCCGGCTGGCAACAAAAAAGGCCACCGCGCGGTGGTGCCGCTGGGATCCATGGTCGGATCCCGGCGCCCATCGCGTGATGGCCTTCGGTACTGCTGGTGCCGGTGTTAGTGCTGGTGCTGGTGGTGGTGCCGGTGTTAGTGGTGGCCGCTGAGCAGGGAGAGCACCTGGTCGTAGCGGCCCTCCTTCTCGGCGTTGCGGAGGAACTTGACCCGCTCGACGAGGATCTCGTGGGCATCCGGCTGGGTCTCCAGCAGTTCCATCGCCTCACTCAGGAACTCCTCAAGCGGCATCGCCGACGGGTCCTCCTGCTGCCCCATGAGGGTGGTCTGCACGGCCGGCGGGACCAGCTCGATGACCTGGACGGAGGTGTCGGCGAGTTGCACGCGAATGGCCTCGCTGAAGGAGTGGATGGCGGCCTTGGTCGCGTTGTAGGTGGGGGTGACGGGCAGGGGAACGCTGGCGAGGCCCGATGAGACGGTGATGATGGTCGCGTTGTCCTGGCGGGCGAGGAATTCGGTGAAGGCGGCGATCAGGCGGATAGGTCCGAGCAGGTTGGTCTCGACGGTGGCCTCGGCGGTGGCGAGGAAGCCGGCGTTGTGCACGTCTTCGACCTGCATGATCCCAGCCATGGCGAGGAGCACATTGGTGGCGGGCCAGCGCGTTTGAACCTCCGCGGCGACGGCGGTCACAGCGGCCGGGTCGGTGGTGTCGAGTTCGATCGTCTGGATGCCGGGGTGATCGGTGCTGATCGACTCGAGCAGTTCGGTGCGCCGCCCGGCGATGATGACGGTGTTGCCGGCCGCCTGCAGGCGCAAGGCAAGGCCAAGGCCAAGGCCGGAGGTGCCGCCGGGGATGAATATGGTGTTTCCGCTGATGTTCACGCGAGATGCTCCTTCTGTGTCGTCCGGCGCCAACGATCTGGCCCCGGTGATTCCAGTGTGCGCGGGCAAGCTTCGGCGCGGCAGAGTGCGCTTATAGGGGGATCATCGCTCCCTGTATGGGATCGGCTCCTGCTGCGATGATGAGGTAATGGATCGCCCAGAGCTCGCCGAATTCCTCCGCCATCGCCGTGAGGCGCTGACCCCCGGCGACGTCGGGCTGGACGCGGGTCCGCGGCGGCGAACCAGTGGCCTGCGCCGGGAGGAGGTCGCGGCACTGACGGGTATGTCCACCGACTACTACACGCGGCTCGAACAGCAGCGGGGTCCGCATCCGTCCGAACAGATGGTGATTGCCCTCGCGCGGGGCCTTCGCCTGACCCTCGACGAGCGAGACCACCTGTACCGACTGACGGGGCACCACCCGCCGCGTCGCACCCGGCGCACCAGTCACGTCAGCCCCGCGCTGATGCGGGTGCTCGATCGGTTGACCGACTCGCCGGCCATAGTGCTGAGCGACCTCGGCGAGACGCTCGCCCAGAATCGCCTGGCCATCGCCCTGCTCGGCAACCAGCAGCGCCATGAGGGTATGGCCCGCAGCGCCGTCTACCGCTGGTTCACCGACCCGGCCGAGCGAGCGGGGTACCCGCCAGAGGACCATGCCCACCAGAGCCGCATCCAGGCCGCGGCTCTACGGGCGGCGATGAGCATCAGCGACGACAACACCGACGCTCGCGCCTTGGTGGATGATTTGCTTGCACGCAGCCCGGAGTTTGCCGAGGCCTGGGAGCGGCACGAGGTGAGGCAGCGTTTCGATGACGAGAAGACGCTGGTTCACCCGGAACTCGGCCGTATACACGTGCAATGCCAGGCACTGTTCACCGAGAACCAGTCACAGACCCTGCTGGTGCTCACTGCCACCCCGGGCACCGAGGATGCCGAGAAGTTGCGACTGCTTGGCGTCATCGGCACCCAGAGTTTCGCCAGCTGACCGCCCGGCGCCAGCCGAGACCGGCCGCGCGAGGCGCGGGTCAGGCCACCGGGAGGTGGGGCCGGCGGTTGCGCAGCAGCCACAGCCCGGTGATCCCCAGCGACGCCGAGGCGACACACATCCCGGCAACCAGCAGCAGCGTCGTACTCCAGCCGGCGGCGCTGTAGGTCACACCGCCGAGCCAGCCGAACAGGCTGGTCCCACCGAGGAAACACATTTGGTACATCGCCGAGGCCTGGTTGCGACCGGCCAGTGCTGACTGCCCCGAAAGACTGCTGGCGGTCGGATGAGAGGTGAAGCAGCCGATGGTGAACAGGGCAAGGCCCAGCAGGCTGGTGAGCAGCCACGGTGTTGTCATCAGCGGTAGTGAGAGCAGCATCACGGCGATGCCGCCGAGGATGGTCCGGAGCGGGCCGAACCGGCGGACGACCTTGCCTGCCTGGCGGGAGGCCAGTGTTCCGAAGAGGTAGATCACGAAGACGAAGCTGGTGAGAACCGGGTCGAGGTTGATGGGGGCCTGCTGCAGTTGGAAGCCGATGAAGTTGTAGATGATGACAAAGGCGCCCATCACAAAGAATCCCTGCGAGTACAGCCCCAGCATGTAGGGATCGCGCAGGTTGATGCCGATCTTGCGCAGTAGCGGCAGCCCGTCGCGTGCCGGGGCGTTCGCCTTTTTCGGCGCGACCAGGAGGAATACGACGGTGACCAGCGCGGCGATAATGCCCACGACCAGCAGCGCGGCGCGCCAGCTGAGCAGTTCGGCGAGGGGGCCTGCGATCAGGCGACCGAGGATTCCGCCGAGGGTATTGCCGGCAACATACGTGCCGGCGACGATACCGACCGATCGCGAGCTGATGTTCTCGGCGATGTACGCCATCGCCACACCGGGGATCGCGCCGAGCAGCAACCCACCGACAATCCGCCCGCCGACCGTCATTTCAAACGACGGCAGCAGCGGGGAGACGATCGCGA
>JAODAO010000228.1 GCA_025463465.1 Glaciihabitans sp.
TAACCTGAAAAGGTGGCGGCCACCGGCCGCAGAAAAAACGACTCCAGCCTTCGGGCCGGGGTCGTTTTTTCGTCGGCGCCAGCGTCAGCGCACCCCTCTTATACATCGTGCGTGCGCGTGCGCAAGGCGGTATTTCCGCACGCCGAACGGTGATTAAGTCGAAATTGACCACCCCGATCGGGGATGGTCCTGCGCGGACACGCACACTCGGGCATGTCGGCAACGCCAGCCACCACACGCGAGTAACCGCATCGAGTCACCACACAAATCCGAGTCACCACACAAAGGAGCAGGTCATGATCGGTCTCATTATCAGCATCATCATCGTCGGGATTATCGCCGGCGCCCTCGCTCGGCTGATTGTGCCGGGCAAGCAGGACATGTCGATCGGTATGACCCTGCTGCTCGGGATCGTTGGATCCTTCGTCGGCGGGTTCCTCGGTTTCCTGATCTTCCAGCGTGATGCCACCGACGGCTTCCTCCAGCCCGCCGGTATCATCGGGTCCGTCATCGGGGCGATCATCGTCCTGCTGCTGTGGACGCGCTTCGGCAAACGCCGTGCGACCCGCACCTGATCAGGCCCGCACCTCACTGACCCGCATCTGGTCGACGAGCACCTGGTCGACGCGCACCTGGCCGGTGAGCGAATGGCCGGGTGGCGCGTGTCCGCTACCGCACCGGCACTGAATTCATTCGACGAAGGCGTTGCGGCAGCGAAACGGCAGGGCCGCTACTGGACCGCCGCGGTGAGCCTGGCGACGTTGTCGAGCACCTTGCTCGGCAACGGACGGGTCATCCACTCTTCCAGTTTCAGCTCGCGCGACTGGTCACGGTAGGTCTGCTCGAGAGCCCGCAGCGAGTCGACAAAACTTTTACCGCGCACCATCACGGAAATTTCGAGGTTCAGGCTGAACGAGCGCATGTCCATGTTGCTCGAGCCGATCACCGCGACCTCGTTATCGATGGTGAAGTGCTTCGCATGCAGCACGGTTGGGGAGTGGTACAGCCAAATCTTCACTCCCGCCTTCAACAGCTCCTCGTAGTAGCTGCGCTGCGCGTGATACACCAGCGGCTGGTCGCCAATCTCGGAGACGAACAGCTGCACATCGAGCCCGCTCTGCGCCGCGGTCGTGATGGCGTAGAGCATGGACTCGTCCGGCACAAAGTAGGGGCTGGTGATGATGATGCGTTCCTGCGCGGCATACAGCAGGGCGTTGAAGAGGCGCAGGTTGTTCTCGCCGTCAAAACCGGGGCCGGACGGCACAACCTGGGCGTCCAGCGGGGCGGCCTTCGGCTCCAGCGGCGCCTGCTCGGTTTCCCGCAGCAGCAGCTCGTCGGTCTCGCTGTACCAGTCGGCGACAAATAGCGAGTTGATGCCGAGCACGATGGGGCCCTCGAAACGCACCATCAGGTCTTTCCACTGCAAGCCACGGCGACGGTTTGAGCGTTTGTTGTAACTGCGGTCGACCATGTTCTGGGAACCGGTGAAACCGATGTCACCGTCGATGATGAGAAGCTTGCGGTGGTTGCGCAGGTCGGGACGCAGGAACGGTCCGCGGAACGGCCGCACCGGCAACATTAGGTGCCACTCGACACCGATGGACCTGAGCTTGCGGATCGTTTTGCGGTAACCGGGCGAGCGGAAGGACGCCACGTGGTCGAGCAGGACCCGCACGATGACGCCGCGTTTGGCGGCGGCCTCGAGGGCGTCGAAGAACGCCGCCGTGGTCGGATCGTGGGCGAGGATGTAGAACTCGGCGTGCACGTAACGCTTGGCCGCGCCGATCGCCTCGGTCATCGCGGCGATGGACTCGTTGTACTCCGAGAACAGCTGCGCGTCGTTGCCGCCGACGAGGGGCATCGCGCCAAGGCGACGGTTCAGCGCGACCACGGACTCCAACCAGGATGGCCAGGGCATGTCACGTTTGACCCGCTCCATGCCCGAGGTGGTCTCAATGATGTAGCGGTTGATCTCGGACTGTTTGAGGCGCCGGCTCTTCGGAAGGCGGCGGCTGCCGAGAACCAGGAACAGGAAAATGCCGAAGTAGGGGATCAGGAAGATGGCCAGCAACCACGCCGTCGCCGTCTGCGGCTTACGGTTGCGCGGGACGACGACCAGCGAGATCACGCGGACGATCACGTCGACACCCACGAGGAAGAACCCGAAAATCAGTGCGAAGGTCGAGGTTTCCACGAGTGCCTCTCTCCCCGCGGCAGCGGCGTAGTTGCCCACAACCGGCGGGCACGCAGGCTGGCTGAGATCGTGGGCCGATTCTTAGTGCAACGTAGCGGCTCTCCCGCTATAGCGGTAGTGAACAGTTCGCTCTAGCGGAAGTTGACGAACTGGAGGGCGATGTCGAGGTCCTTGCCCTTGAGCAGTGCCATCACGGACTGCAGGTCGTCACGGCTTTTGGACTGGACGCGGAGCTCGTCACCCTGGATCTGCGACTTGACGCCCTTGGGGCCCTCGTCGCGAATGATCTTGCTGACCTTTTTGGCGTCGTCGGAGGAGATACCGTCCTTGAGGGAGATCTCCATGCGGTACTCCTTGCCACTGGCGTATGGCTCGCCCACGTCGAGGCTGCGCAGGGAGATGCCGCGCTTGATGAACTTGGCCTCGAGGACCTCGAGAACGGCCTTCACCCGATCCTCGGCACTGGCCTTCAGGAGCAGCTTCTCGCCGCTCCATTCCACCGATGCGCCGACGCCCTTGAAGTCGTAGCGCTGCGCCAGTTCCTTCTGGGCCTGGTTGAGGGCGTTGTCCGCCTCCATCTTGTCGACCTTGCTGACGATGTCGAATGAGGAATCTGCCATACCTCTACTTTAACGTGGAGTGGCGGTGGATGCTTCACCGCCGGTCAATTGAAACCAGCTGCTCATCTGAAACCAGCCGGTGATTCGAAACCGGATAGGAAACATCCCCCTGCGCCTGTGGTGGATGTTCTCGCCGGTCTCGCCCCTGGTCGGATGGGAGAAATTTCGCAAGTAGGGGCCGGAGTGGTCACGAACGCCCCAAACACCTTGTATCCTTGATCCGCGCCTCTGGTCAGGTGATCACTCGTGGTCGGAAGCGCTCTGGCGAGTTACCCAAGTGGCCAAAGGGATCTGACTGTAAATCAGACTGCATCGCATTCGGGGGTTCGAATCCCTCACTCGCCACCAGATCGAAAGCCCCGGAAACCCTGTGTTTCCGGGGCTTTTTCGTGTCCGGGGCTGGCGGCCGGACAGCCAGGAAATCGGGCATAGCTTGGCCCGTTTCGCCCACTGTTTGTATGGCCAGATCACGATCCCATCCACACGTTTGTGCCGATAACCCCCCCCAAATCACACCGCTTGGCCACGCGGTGTCTTGGGGCCTGCCGGGGGTGCGCCCCGCGTAGATCAGGTTGCACGCACGCATTCGCGTCGAACGCGAGGAATCATCTACAATTTTTGTACGGATTGGCGATGAGGTCGAGGGGCACGCTCCGCAGCAGCGACCCGGAACAAGGGGTGAGGCGTGGGCAAGCTGTTGTATGGCGGCGGGCTGGAAGTAATTTTTCCGGACAGGACGCTCACACACCTGCACGGGGTCATAGCGGCGAAGCTTCGTCATGGCGAGGGATTCTTCCTCAGCTGGAACTTACCGGGCGGGGCCAGCGGCAACAGCAGAATCTGGCTGAGTCCCCGCATCCCCCTGATGTTGCGGTTCGATGGAGCGGCGATCGGCCCGCTCAACGCGCGCTGGATCGAACTGTTGCGGCTGTCCGCGAACTCGCAGGGTGGGCTGTACCTCATGGACGAACCGGTCGAGGTGGTTGTTGGTGAGTCTGCGGGCAACCCCGACGATGGGCGGCGCAAAGGGTCGTTGCAATAGCCTCGAACGTATGACCGATGTGTATGCAGGTACCCCGACCGGCGACTCCAACGACGATCTGCTCGCGCTTGCCCGCCGAGTCGCCCTGACCGCCGGGGAACTGGTGAAGCGTCGCCGCGAGGAGGGGGTAACGGTCGCGGACCTCAAATCATCGGCGGTGGATGTTGTGACGCTGGCCGACCGTGAATCCGAGGTGCTGATCCGCCGTTTGTTGCAGCAATCGCGCCCAGACGACGGCTTCTACGGCGAAGAAGGTGCGGAGGACGAGGGCACCAGTGGTCTGACCTGGATCGTCGATCCGATCGACGGCACCGTCAACTATCTCTACAACATCCCCCACTATGCGATCAGCATCGCTGTGGTGCGCGGTTCCGCCGACCCGCTCACCTGGACGGCGCTGGCGGGCTGTGTGCTTAACCCGGTGTCCGGTGAGGTGTACACCGCCTCGGCCGGAGGTGGTGCGTTCCTGAATGACGCACCGATTTCCGTCGCGCCGGCGGTCGAGCTGGAGCAGGCGCTGGTGGGAACCGGCTTCGCCTACGACGCCGCGACTCGCGGACGACAGGGTGAGGTGGTGGCGAAGCTGCTGACGCAGACCCGTGACATCCGTCGGATCGGGTCGGCCGCCCTCGACCTGTGCCTGGTCGCCTCGGGACGGCTGAACGCCTATTACGAGCGGGGGCTGAAACCGTGGGATCACGCCGCCGCTGCGCTCATCGCGACCGAGGCCGGGGCGCGGGTAGCCGGATTAGACGGGGCTAAAGCCAGCGGGGAAATGCTGATCGCCGGCGAATCCAGCGTGACAATCGCGCTGGAAAAGCTGCTGGTCAACTATGGAATTGAAACCGTAACAGAGGGCTAACTGGCAGAAGCAAGGGCTTGCGCCGCGTTGGCCGACACACCTCGGGGTGGCCAAAATCCATGTCTTTGGATAAACTCGTTCAAGTCCGTTATGTTTCCGTGATTTTTTCACGGGTTTCTGCAGCCAAGTAATCGATCCCCTCCACGACGGAATGGTTCGTGTTTAGAGGAGATCTGTTTTGCCGTTGTGCCCCGCTGCTTCCGAATATTGCCCGTCGCGGGCACGTTCGACGGCCGGAGTGCGATAACCGGTGACAGAGCTGCAGTACGTACCCCAGACGCGCCGTGAGCGCCGTGCCCTCGAGCTGGCACAGAGCCTCGCAGCCGACGCATCCACCGCCGAAGCATCCACCGCTAACGTATCCGGGCCCGAAGCATCCAGGCCTGAAGCATCCACTGCGGAAGCCGTTGTGGTCCCGGCTGTTGCCGCAGAGATGATCGAATCGGGCGCCGTTGTGAGCGGCACCGTGATCGCGACGTTCTCGGCCGCCACCGAGCTGCCGCAACCGACCGCGATGAGCGAGTCACTCGCCACCAGCGCCGCAACGCTTCAGCTGGGTATGGATGCGCAGGACGTTGCGACCACACCGGCAGCGGCTCGCGCCATGTCGACCGCGGATGACGCCGTCGACCCCCACACTTTCTCCATCGAACTGCCGACTGTGGTCGAGGCCCCCGTCGCTGAGCCGACCACGCTCGTTGCTGAGTCAACCGCGACGGTCGCCGAGCCGGTCCTGCTGTCGTCGACGGACCCGGCCGCCGTGCCGGTCATCGCCGGCCGCCGCCCCCGCAAAGATCCCGCCAAGCCACGCGTGCGCAAAATGCGCGGCATCTCAGCCCGTAAGGCGCGGATCGCGCTTGCCGCACCGCCCGTTGCGGAGGCCAAGCCGGCAGCCCGGACCCGGCCCGTTGTCAAAGCATCCACCATCCAGTCCCGCATCGGCACGAAGGTTCTCTCGGGTGGCGCTCTGCTGTTCGCCGGGGCCCTCATTGTGGCGATGTCGGTACCGGCGAGCGCGTTCACCGTGCCCGGGCAAACCGCGCTGACGTCCAAGGACGTGCCAGTGGTCGAGGACAGCCAGGCCTTCGCCGTCACGGATGCTGCCGCGGCGGCACCCGTGTCCCGCGAGACATTCAGCATGAGTTCGGTCGCCGAGCTGCAGCAGTCCTCCCTGGTTCGCGTCGATACCTCGTACACAATCAACAACGCCGGAGAGGTTCGCTGGCCGTTCCCCGTCGCCGTACCGATCAGTGATGGTTATGGCGCCCGCGTCTCACCGTGCAGCGGCTGCTCCAGCCTGCACAAGGGAACCGACTTCACCCCCGGCGTCGGGACGGCCATTGCCGCCATCGCCGACGGTGTTGTCAGCGTCGCCCAGGTCAACGCGTGGGGCTTTGGTAACCACGTCATGATCGACCACGTCATCAACGGCCAGAAGGTCACCAGCCTCTACGCCCACATGCAGCTCGACTCCAGCGACCTCAAGGTCGGCGACGTCATCAAAAAGGGCGACTATGTCGGCCTGGTCGGTGCGACCGGAGCTGCGACCGGGCCTCACCTTCACTTCGAGATCCGCCTTGACGGCGTCCAGGTGAACCCGTTCCTCTGGCTCCAGGCCAACACCGAGTCCTAACCGCTCCTAACCGCTCCTTTCGGGGTGGTTGCCGAGGCGTTTGTGCCTCTCGGTGGTTTCTTGCGCGGGCGCGCGTTGGGCACGCGCGTGCGTGCCCGTACGCGTGGCCGCGCGCGCGGGCGGCCAC
>JAODAO010000238.1 GCA_025463465.1 Glaciihabitans sp.
GTCGGCAGCGGCCAGGGCTCCGTATCTACTCGCGATATCGTCACCGAACTCGACGCTCTCGTCACAGCGGTGAGCGGTGACGCGTTCTCCATCCAGGCGCACGCGATACCGCTGAGTAACGTGCAAGCCGTTTGGAACAAACCCACACACACGACCGATCGTCTTGTCCTCATCCCCTGACCGCGCATTTTGAAAATTCCGCCGTTGACAACACCGGCGGAGGGCCTTGCGGCCCTACTGTCATAGTGAAGTGCGGGTAACATTGGTGCTGGTGTGCCGGGAAGTCTGGTCGGCGGGCGGTCAACAGACCGCTCTCGATACGACCGGACCCATCCGGGGAAGACCAGGCCTATGACCCACCACGAGCCGCACCCTCATTCGCACCCATTACCTCTCGACCAGGCTCCACACTCCATCTGGCGTGGCATCCACCAGACATTGGGCAAAGACACGGTCGGCGGAGCGCTGCTGCTGGCGGCCACCGTGCTGGCGCTGGTCCTCGCCAACACCGGCGCTGCGGGCTTCTACAACTCCGTCCGCGACTTTACCTTCGGGCCGGAGTCCCTTCACCTCAATCTGAGCGTCGGGTCATGGGCGGCAGACGGCCTGCTCGCGATCTTCTTCTTCGTGGTGGGACTTGAGCTAAAGGAAGAATTCGTCGCGGGGAAGCTCCGCAACTTCAGCACCGCCATCGTGCCGATCGCCGCAGCCATCGGCGGTGTCGCCGTCCCGGCGCTGATCTACGTAGTGGTCAACCTTCGATCGGGTAGCGACGCGCTCCAGGGCTGGGCGATCCCCGCCGCGACCGACATCGCGTTCGCCGTCGCGGTCATCGCCGTCGTCGGGCGCCACCTGCCCCCCGCTTTGAGGACATTCCTGCTCACCCTCGCGGTGGTCGACGACCTCCTCGCCATCTCGATCATTGCCATCTTCTACACCGACGACATCTCCTTCCTCCCCCTGGGACTCGCCCTCATCCCCCTCGCCGCCTTCGCCGTCGCCGTGCAACGCGGAGTAAGGGCGTGGTGGCTGCTCATCCCCCTTGGAGTCATCACCTGGGCGTTGATGCACGCCTCCGGCATCCACGCGACGGTCGCCGGCGTCCTACTCGGATTTATGGTCCCTGTCATTGCCACCACACGCGCCCGCGTGAAGGACGGTGTCGACGCGAACGGGAGGCAGCTCTATGACGGCCTCGCGGCGCACTTCGCCGACCGCTGGAGCGTCGTCTCCACCGCCGTGGCCGTGCCCTTGTTCGCGTTCTTCTCCGCCGGGGTCACCGTCGGCGGCCTCAGTGGGCTGCTCGACGCGTTCCACGACACCATCGCCCTCGGCATCATCGCCGGCCTTGTGCTCGGCAAAGCCATCGGAATTACCGCCACCACCTTCCTGGTCACGAGGATCCCAGGCCTGCGCATCGATCCCACGATCACCTGGGTCGACATGATCGGTATGGCGTTCGTCGCCGGTATCGGGTTCACCGTGTCGCTGCTGGTGGGCGAACTCTCGTTCGGGGTCGGAAGCGAATCGGACAACCACGTGAAGGTGGGTGTCCTCACTGGTTCACTCATCGCGGCGATCATCGGAGGCGTCATCCTCAGCCTGCGTAGCAGGCACTACCGCACGCGCCTCAGCTGACCCCTCCCGCGAGATGTGCCGGCGGCGGATGACGTCGCGGCGTGTTCACGTCGCAATCAGTTAATCGCCGCGAGCTCTTGGTCGTCCTTCCTGTCGGTTGATGTGCCGCGGTACATTCGTTCGATCTCCCAGCCGACGACCAGGAGCCATCAGGCAAGGGCGACCAAGAAGATGAGTACGACTGGATTGGTGACGACGATTCCGATGCGGAGGTACTGGCCCAAACCGATGTGGATTCGTTTCTTGACGAGCACGAGCAGCCACAGCAGGGCGGCGAGACTGCCAATTGGGGTGATCTTGATCATCACGGGCGCCGGATCCGGCATCGGGCGAGCAACGGCCACGCGACTCGCCAAAGAGGGCGCCACCATTATCGCCACCGGTCCGATCATGCAGGCCATCGTGCCGCCGGTAGGTGAGCCAGAGCGTCTTGCAGCCGCTCTTACCTGGCTACTCAGCGACGACTCCGACAACATTAACGGCGTCATTCTTCCCAGCGACGGCGGCTGGTCAGCTATCTGATCCCCAGCGTCTAGGGCATCCCGCGTCCGTCATACTGGCGCGGGATGCCCTGGAAGGCTTATCTAGTGTTGCGGACGTCGCAGACGCTTCATTCGAACAACGCTTTTGGAGCCGCCAAAGCTGCCGGGCTCGGTCACGGGCACGTACTTCGACGCTTACGGAATGATCGATATTTACTCCATGTACATCCTCAGATGTCGGGTTCTCAGGTATGGACTTCGCCGCTTCATGACGGTGTTCTGTGATCCATAGATGGCGTACCAGAGTGCTCGGAGTCCACCCGTCATCGTTCGCTAGCTCTGTTCGTCGTCCAGCTCGCGTGCACGGGAGCCGTTTGAGTGGATTCAGCATTAACGAGGACTGGGCTGGATTGCAATCCGACCCTGGTCCTTTTTCGGTGCGGCATGACCGCGATCTGCCATCACCAGCTTGAGGATCGGCACGGCCGCACGCCATTGCGCGACCTTCCAGACGGCTGCCCAAGCGCGAATGCCGATGCTGGTCATCGGGGTGAACATCCCGACTCGACCGGGAAGGAGCTTTTGGGCCGCCAGGGCTCGTGGGCGCATGTATCCCTCGTAGGTGGAGAATGCACGCTCCGTCACGAATGATGAGACATCGGCCCCGGAGGCAAGCTCGTGGGCTAGTGCCTCTGCACCGATCAATGCGAGGGCCGTTCCGAGTCCGGAGAGTGGGCTGGCACACCAGGCACTGTCGCCGAGGAGGGCGACTCGGCCATCGTGCCAACGCGGGACGGCGATCTGGTCGAAGGTGTCCAGAGCGAAGTCCTGCGCCTCGCAAGCACGGGAGACAATCTCGGCCGCGCGCCATCCGACGCCCGTGAACGTCTGCTCTAACAGGGCCAACTGCGCGGCGCGGTCGTGACGCGAAGGGAGCGGGTCGGTGGTCCGGAACGAGAGCCCGACTTCCTGCGTGCCTTCGTGACCGGGGCGGGCTTCGACCATGAGCCCGCCTGGAGCATTGTGCATAAGGAACCAGCCGTCGATCGGTGGCGTGTCAGCGCGCTCGTCGAGGGTATACCAGGCGTGCGCGATGCCGAGGGCCTTCCGGAACTGTTCCTCGGGACCCCACCGGAGGCTCCGCACGCGTGAGTGGACGCCGTCGGCGCCGATGACAATGTCAAAGTCCTCGACGATGCCCGAGCGAAAACGCACGCGAACGCCGTTGGGGTGGTCGTCGAGCGCCTCGACGGTCTCGTCGAACCGGTAATCGATGCGGGAGCTGCCGGCTTCGTGAAGAATACGAGCGAGGTCGGTGCGCAAAATTTCTTCTTTCGACACGAACCCCTGACCGTCAAATGCCTCGACCGGCATAGCCGCGAGATGCTTCCCTGTCTTGTCGATCCACGCCAGCCCGCGTTGTGCGACCAAGTTATCGAGCACGATTTCGAGCACTCCCATCCGTGCCAGCACCTCACGGGAACCACCACGGAGATCGACGGTTTGTCCACCTTCGCGAAGGCCCGGCGCGATCTCGACGACGGTCACCTGCCAGCCCTGCCGATCCAGCAGAGCCGCGAGGGTGTCCCCGCCGATGCCTGCTCCAACGATGAGTACGTGTGCCATGACTTCTCCAGTCATTCTTTACTGCGAAATGATTCGCATTTAGTGTATGACTCAGTTGCGGACTCTGCAAGTTGTTTCGCGTTAGTGTGGAGTTATGGCGCAAGCGACAGGCGAGGTGCGGCCCGGGGGTCGCACGGCGAAGACGCGTGACTCCGTGCATGAGGCGGTCCGGGAACTCATGACCGAAGGCGGCATCTCCGCGGTGTCGATTGCCACCGTCGCAGCCCGGGCTGGTATTCACCAGGCCACGATTTACCGACGGTGGAGGACCCCCGAGGCTCTTGTGCTGGACGTTGCGGCCAACGACGTCGCGTCAGCGTTCCCCGTCCCGGCGAGTGGGGACCTGGCTGTGGACCTGACAGCGTACCTCGAGCACCTCGTCGAGGATCTCGCTAGGCCCGGCAGTCTCGGCTTCTTCCGGGCGATCGTCGCAGCAGCGGAAGCCGGCGGCGTCGACGCCGCGCAGCAGTTCAGCCAGCCGCGACTCGATCAACTCCAGGCGATGCTCGATGCGGACGGTGCGATCGAGCTGTCGCAGGTGGATGTCTTCGAACTCGTCCTTGCGCCAGTATTTTCGTGGGCTCTCCTGTCCGGCTTCAACGCCGACACGTCGGGCGGCGCCGGTCCGAGCGTGGCCAGGATCGTTGACAATGTGCTCGCCGTGCGAACGCACCGACAGCACGGAACGATCAGAAGCCACTGAGCCTGAGCATCGACCGACCAGTAGCCTGCCCTCGTGCTGTCGTGCTTCACCGCCGCCTCATACGCGTCTAACGCTTTGGCCCCCTCGCGGCCCCGATTGCCGTCAGAGGGGGCGGCGTCAGAGCGGTGGCGGCCACCAATGTCGCGGCGGTTCTCCTCGCAGCCATTGTTTTCCGGATCGGCTTCGTACGGAGGCGAACGGCCGACACCGTTTTGACGACCCTTGAACAGTGGGCCGGGCGATCAGTTGGCTCGGCCGGCTGCCATAACTCACACAGTCGCGGTTCACTTACTCGCTAGCGAGCAGCCAAACCTATCTGCGCTCGGTGCAGCCCAGGGTCCTTCATTATCAGGTCGCGATCTTGTTTGGTTGTCGACCGTCTCGAAAAACTCAGGGTTTTCGAGACACCTGTCGGGCATAAAGCCGCGACCAAACAGCAGCGGAAACACACAGCCGCCGGTGTCCCAAAGACGTGTCTCGCGCAAAGTGTCTTTGTCGAACCGCCAATTTCTCCCATTGACCAACAAAGTTTCTGCCGTCCAGCGAAGCGTCTGGCGGCCCGACCGTCACATCGCGGTCACGCCAATACTGCAAGCAGTCAGATCTACCATGGGGAAAACTGACACATTAATCCCACCAGGACTTTTTTTGGTGGGCCCTACCGGGCTCGAACCGATGACATCCACGGTGTAAACGTGGCGCTCTACCAACTGAGCTAAAGGCCCGTTGCTTCGATCTCTCAAAGTAACGCGTGACTATGTTAGCCGGTCTAAACTCACACAAATGGCAACAGAGACAAAACCGGAACCAAAACGTAAGGCTCGCGCCGAACATCGCTGGCCGGTTGTCATCGGGATAATCGCGGCCCTTGCCCTTTACGCCACCCTTCCGAGCAGCTTCTTTCCGGGACTGCGTCTCGGCGTGGTGGTGATCGGCGTTCTGTTACTCATCCCCATCATCGTGCTTAATCCGGGTCATCTCACCAAGGAAACCCCGTGGTCACGCGTTGTGTCCATCGTTCTCGCGTTTATCCTCGCTGTCGCAAACCAGATCGCCCTGGTACAGCTGATTCTCCTGCTGGTCCATTCGGAGAAGAGCGACGGCCCCGGCCTGCTCTTGGCCGCCGTCCAGGTCTGGGTGACGAACGTGATCGTTTATGCGTTGATCTATTGGGAAATGGACCGCGGCGGTCCCGTCGCCCGACGTCATGAACCGCGGTCGCAGCTGCCTCCGGCCGATTTTCGCTTCCCTCAGGACGAGGACGCCGACGCCATCGACGAGGTCGCTGTCCGCTCGTCGGAGCAAAGCGACTGGGCCCCTGGTTATTTCGACTACGTCTATTTCTCGCTCTCCAACTCGATGGCGTTCAGTCCCACCGACACCATGCCCCTGTCCCACCGCGCGAAGGCGATGATGGGGTTGGAGTCGTTCGCCGGGTTCGTCATCCTGGCTTTGGTCATCGCCCGCGGTGTCAGCCTGCTGGGCTGATCCGCAACCGTCCAGAGCCCCTCACAACCCCAGGTTCCGCCGTGTCCATGCCAGCCTCCAGCGCGATGTCCCCACAGCGCCAGCGCGCCCTCGCGCTGCTGGTCGCGGGCTGCTTTTTTATGGAGAACCTCGACGGCACCATCCTCACCACCGCGACGCCGAGCATCGGGCGCGACTTCGGGGTGGATTCCACCGCGGTGGGTGTCACCATCACCGCCTACCTGATGACGGTTGCCGTGCTGATCCCGGTGAGCGGCTGGCTCACCGACCGTTTCGGCACCCGCCGCGTCCTCACCGTGGCCATCGCCATCTTCACCCTCGCCTCGCTCGCCTGCGCGTTGAGCGCAAGCCTCCCGGTGCTGGTGATCGCGCGCATCGCCCAGGGCATCGGCGGCGCCATGATGGTGCCCGTCGGGCAGATGACGGTGTTGCGGGTGACGGAGAAGAAAGACTTGATCCGCACCGTCGCCGTGCTGACATGGCCGGCACTCGTCGCGCCCATCCTCGCGCCCGCCCTCGGCGGTATCATCACCACCTACGCCAGCTGGCACTGGATCTTCCTCGTCAACGTTCCCCTCGGCATCGCCGGGTTCTTTGTGGCGCTCAAAATTGTGCCGGTGCTCGACACCCCCGCGGCCGCTCCCCCGGACTGGCTGGGACTTACCCTCGCCTGCAGCGGGCTGGGCAGCCTGGTCTTCGCCTCGTCGCTGCTGGCGGCGGCATCCCCCGATCCGGAGCCGATTATCGTCACCGGGGTCGCCGGTATTGTGCTGCTCGCCTTCGCGGTTCGGCACCTCCTTCGCTCCCCACGACCGTTCGTGAACCTGCGCCTGGCCCGCATCGCCACCTACGGCGTCGCGCTGCGCGGGGGTTCGCTCTACCGGTTCGCCATCAGTGCGATCCCGCTTGTGCTGCCCCTGCTGTTCCAGGACTCGTTTGGCTGGAGCCCCGCCGAGGCCGGCAGCATCGTGCTGTTCCTCTTTGTCGGAAACCTCGCCATCAAACCGGCGACCACGTGGATGCTGCGCCGCTTCGGTTTCCGTAGCCTGCTGGTCGCCGCGCACCTGCTCGGTGCCGCGTGCCTCGCCGGGATGGTCACCTTCACCCCGAGCACCCCGTTTGCCCTGATGGCTGCCGTTCTAGTGGCGAGCGGGGTCACCAGGTCCGTCGGTTTCACCGCCTACCGCACGGTCGCGTTCGCCGACATCGCCCCGGACCAGATGACCGGGGCCAGCGTGCTCGATGCCACCGCCCAGCAGGTCGCCAGTGGCACCGGGGTCGCCCTCGGCGCCATCGCGATCTCGGTCGGGGTGAGCATCAGCTCAAACCTCGACGTGCCCGGAACCTTCCCCTACCAGTTCGCCTTCGGGCTGATCGCTCTGGTGCTGGTGGCATCAACGATGGAGGCAATACGCCTGCCCCGCAGCGCCGGTGAGGCCGTCACCGGTCGGCGCTGACCGCCGCCACCACGCAGCATCCACCGCGCTGAATCCACCTCCACAGCATCCACCGATCGGTGGATGCTCACCTCAGCCTGTTCATAGCTGTTGCATTGCGGGTAAACCGGCCACGATGGACCCATGACAGACCCCGAAGCGATTGTGAGTGTGCGCGACCTGCGCAAAAGCTATGGCCAGTTCACGGCGCTGGACGGGGTGAGTTTCGACATCCACCGCGGCGAGACGTTCGCTCTGCTCGGTCCGAACGGTGCCGGAAAGTCGACCACCATCGAGATCCTCGAGGGCTACCGTGATCGCAGCGGCGGCGAGGCGACCGTGCTCGGGGTCGACCCGGGCCACGGCGGTCTGGAATGGAAGGCCCGGCTCGGCATTGTGCTGCAGTCCACCGGCGAGAGTGCGAATGTAACGGTGCGCGAGCAGCTCACCCACTTCGCCGGCTTTTACCCGAACCCCCGCTCCGTCGACGAGGTCATCGCGGCGGTTGGCCTGCAGGACAAAGCGAAAACCCGGCTGAGCAAACTGTCCGGCGGGCAGAGACGGCGGGTGGATGTCGCACTCGGCTTCATCGGTCGGCCCGAGCTGCTGTTCCTCGACGAGCCGACCACGGGCTTCGACCCGGAAGCGCGGCGCAACTTCTGGGACCTCATCCGCCTGCTCAAAAGCGAGGGCACCACGATTCTGCTTACCACCCACTACCTCGATGAGGCGGCGCAGCTGAGCGACCGCGCCGGGGTGATCGCCGGGGGCCGGCTCATCGACATCGGGCCTATCAACGAGATCGGTGGGGCCGATGCGCGAGTTCCGATTGTGCGCTGGCGCGATCCGGTTGGGGGGATGCTGCGCGAGCAGCGTGCGGCAGACCCGGGCCGGGTCGTCGCCGAACTGGTCGCAGCGATCGGCGAACCGGAGGGCCTGGAGATCATCCGTCCTGCCCTCGAGGACGTGTATTTGAGGATGGTGGCGGACTACGCCGTCGAACAGTCATCCCCCTCGCCCATCACATCGTTGTCGGCGCCGCGCGCCTCGAAGGAGAGTGTCCAGTGAGCGTCTCGAACCGCACGGCCCCAACGGCGACCGGTGCCCCGACTTTTGGTGCGGGGCGCGCGGTGCGGCTCGGTGCCAGCCGCATCGTCTACGAGGTGAAAACCTACTTTCGCCAGGCCGACTCGGTATTTTTCACGTTCCTGTTTCCGCTGGTGATGCTCACGATCTTCTCGGTCGCGTTCAGCGAGAGCAGCTTTGGCACGGATGACAACGGCAACGACGTCAGCGCCGCCGCGTTCTACCTGCCAGGCATGCTCGCCGCCGGCCTGCTGCTCAGCGGCCTGCAGAACATGGCGATCGACATCGCCATGGAACGCAGCGACGGCACCCTCAAGCGGTTCGCGGGCACACCGCTGCCGGTGCTGAGCTATTTCATCGGCAAGATGGGCCAGGTTTTTGTGACCGGTGCGCTGCAGGCCCTGCTGTTGCTGGTGGTCGCCGGGGTCGTCTTCCGGGTGCCGCTGCCCACGGAACCGTCGCAGTGGCTGACCTTTTTGTGGGTCTTTGTGCTCGGAGTCGCCACCTCGGCGGTTCTCGGCATCGCGCTCAGCCGCATCCCCCGCAGCGGCAAAAGCGCCACCTCGGTGGTGATCCCCATAGCCTTGGTGCTCCAGTTCATCTCCGGGGTCTACCTGACCTTCACCCAGCTGCCCGACTGGTTGCAGAACGTCGCGAGCGTGTTTCCGCTGAAGTGGATGGCGCAGGGGATGCGTTCGGTGTTCCTGCCGGACGGTTACAAGGTTCTTGAGGTTGGCGGCAGCTGGGACCTGCCCGGGGTGGCCCTGGTGACGGCGATCTGGCTGGTGGTGGGATTGGTGGTTTGCCGTGTGACTTTCCGCTGGATCCGCAAGGATACATAAATGACCAATACTCGCTGGTGGACCATCGCGATACTGGGCGTTGCGATTCTGCTGCTGGTCCTCGTTCTGTTCGACGATGTCGGTCCTGTTGGCCGGATCGGCGGCCTCGCGGCGATCGCCGTGCTCGTCGGCAGCTGGTTCATTTTGAACCGCCGAGCGTCATATCTGCGCGGCAGTGCGATCGCGCTGACGGTGTGCGTGATTGTCGCCTGCGCCGTTGGGACGGCTTTCTACCCGTCCTTCGCCATTGCCCAGTGCGTCGCGTTTCCCCTGCTGTGGCAACTGAACACGGCGATGCGCGCGGCCGTTACCGCCAACGTGATCCTGGCCCTCGGGGTCGGTATCGGTTTCCTGGTCGCCCTCGGCACCGAACCGGCAGACCTCGTGCGCACGGCAATCACGGTGGGGGCGTCCCTGGCGCTCAGCCTCGCGCTCGGATTCTGGTTCAACCGCGTCTATGACCTCGTAGCCGAGCGTGATGTGCTGATCGAACAGCTCCACGCCGCCCAGGACCAGGTCGCCGCCCTCGGTCGTGACGCCGGTGTGCTAGACGAGCGGGAACGGTTGGCCCGGGAAATCCACGACACCATCGCCCAAGACCTCACCGGACTGGTGCTGACGGCCCAGCGTGGCCGCCGCGCCCTGAGATCCGGCAACGTCCCCGGAGCCGCCGAACAGTTCAACATCCTCGAGGACAACGCACGTTCAGCGCTGGCCGAGACCCGCGGGCTGGTTGCCGCCGGCGCTCCGGTGGGGGTCGAGGGTGGACTGACCACCGCGCTGAACCGCCTCGGCGAACGCTTCGAACGCGAGACCGGTATCACCGTCACCGTCAGAGCTCCCGGCACCGCCGAACTCGATCGCGCCAGCGAGGTGGTGCTGTTGCGCTGCGCCCAGGAAGCCCTCGCCAACGTGCGCAAACACTCCAACGCCAGCGCCGCATCCGTCACCGTCAGCACGACCCACGGCACCGTGGTGCTGCGCGTCGCAGACAATGGGCAGGGATTCGACCCCGCCGCGGTCACCGTGGCCGGTGCGAAGCTGGGCGCCGCCTCCCGTTTAGCCCCGGACGACGACGATGCGATGGCCAGCGGTTTTGGTCTCGCCGGGCTGCGCGAGCGCCTTGCCCTCGCCCATGGCAACCTCACGGTCGTCTCCAGCCCAGGCAACGGCGCCGCCCTGATCGCCACCCTTCCGGGCATCCCGCTGCAGCCGGTGGCATCGTGATCCGCGTATTGGTCGCCGACGACCATCCGATCGTGCGCAGCGGGCTCGTCGCCCTCGTCGACTCTGCGGACGATATCGAGACCGTCGGCGAGGCATCCACCGGTCTCCAGGCGGTTGCTGAGGCGCTTCGGCTCACACCGGACCTTAAGCTGATGGACCTGCGGATGCCCGAACTCGGCGGGGACGAGGCGACGGCGCGCATCCTGGCCGTGAACCCCGATATCCGCATCATCATCCTCACCACGTACGAAAGCGACGACAGGATCCTCGCCGCGATCGAGGCGGGCGCCCGCGGTTACCTGCTGAAGGCCGCCCCGCAGGAGGAGATCCTGGCCGGCATCCGTTCGGTGGCGAAGGGGGATGTTGTCCTTGCTCCCTCGATCGCCACCCTGCTGGTGAAGCGGGCCCAAACCCCCGTGGTGAGGCTCAGCCCGCGGGAAACACAGATCCTGCGGATGGTCGCCGCCGGACACAGCAACCCCGCCATCGCCGGGCTGCTGTTTGTGGGTGAAGCGACGGTAAAAACCCACCTGTTGCACGCGTTCGAGAAGCTTGGGGTGAACGATCGCACCCGCGCCGTCACCCGGGCGATGGAACTCGACCTGCTCTGAGCGGGA
>JAODAO010000263.1 GCA_025463465.1 Glaciihabitans sp.
ATCCCTCGTCCAGCAACCCGATCTCCCGGTCCACAGCAGTTCCGCAACAAAGCAGTTTCGGTACCACCGGTTACAAGCACCGCACACGATGGCGTGGTCCCAGCGCCGGGTAAATCCCTTCAAGGAGTGTCAATGAAGACATCACGTTCGCGATCCAGAATCCTCACTGCGGGAGGTGCCCTGGCCCTCGGCGCGGTAGCCGCCCTTGTGCTGTCCTCCTGCGCCAGCGGCCCCGCGGCGCCGGAACAGTCCGACTCCGGCGGAAAGATCACCGTCTGGGTCGACCCACCCCGCGTGCCCGCCGCCGAGGCGTTCGTCGCGGCGAACCCCGACATCGAGGTGGATGTCGTCCAGATTGACGGCACCGTCGGCGGCAAAACCGTCCAGCAGCAGTTCGCCCAGTTCGACGCCGCCGGTTCCGGCTGGCCAGACGCGATCTTCTTCCCCTCGAACGACGACATCGCCTGGGCCACCAGCTCGCTCAGTAACTACGCCGCCAACCTGACCGACGAGCTCTCCGACGTCATCGCCGACTACGACCCCGCGGTGCTGTCGATGTGTGACGTCGACGGCGAGATCCGCTGCCTGCGCAACGACGCCGCCCCCGACGTGTTCTGGTACGACGCCAAGTTCTTCGCGGACAACGGCTACACCGCCCCCACCACGTGGGAGGAGTACGGCACCCTCGCCGCGCAGATCGCCACGGAGCACCCTGGCAAGATCAGCGCGTTCCTCGGAGACGCCTACGCTCCCGACCGCTACCTGTGGGCCTCCGACTGCCCGACCAACGACCGGGTGTCGGAGACCGAGGCGCACATCAACCTCGACGACCCCAACTGCCAGCGGGCCAAGACGCTGCTCACCGACCTCGTGGACAGCAAGGCCGCCTCGGCCCTCGGCATCTTCGACGCTGACGCCGCCACCGCCGGCCAGGACCTCGTGATGAGCCCCGGCGCACTCTGGTGGGGCGACTACCTGTTCAACCAGACCTGGGCCATCCCGGCCGGCCAGATGCAGGCAACCGCACCGCTCACCTGGGATGGCGAGTCTTCCCCGTCCACCGGCAACGAAGGTGGCGGCCTGTGGGGCATGTCCTCCCACATCAGCGGTGACCAGCTCGAGAACGCCAAGAAGTTCATGACCTTCGTCGCCACCGACCCCGCGTGGCAGGTTGAGCTCACCACCGGCCTCCCCGGTTATGGCCCCGTCCAGGACGACTGGATCGCCAAGCAGTCGGCCGCCGATTACTTCTACGACACCGACGCGACCTTCGCCGCGTTCAAGGAAGCGATCAGCGCCGTGCCAGGCAACCACGCCTACATGCTCTACAACACCGGCAGCGTGTGGACGGAAACGGTCACCCCCGCTCTCGTCGCCGGCAAGGGCATGGACGCCGCCTGGACCGCCTTCGGTGACGAGCTGGTGAACCAGGCAGAAGCGCAGGGTTACACGGTCGTCGATTCGAAGTAGTACCCGCTCGTAACCGCGGGGCGCTGGATTCCCCCCTCCAGCGCCCCGCGGTTACGGCACTCCCCGGTTCAGTCCACAACTCCAAGGATGCAGTTCATGACGTCAGAAACCCTCGCCCGGCCGGAGCGCCCCGCGACTCCCCACGGCCCAGCGGCCGGAGGTGACAGCGGCAGTACCCCGCCGAAAAAGCGGAAGGGTGTCCTGCATCGCACCGAGGCTCGCGGCGCGTGGACCCTGATGAGCCCCTACCTGCTCCTGCTGCTCGTCGCCGGCATCATCCCCATCGGCTACGCCCTGGTCATCAGCCTGCAGCGCGCCCCAACACCGCTCCGCCCCGAGGGTGGATTCGGCGGCTTCCAGAGCTTCATCACCGTGCTCACCGACTACCGGTTTGTCAGCACGATGGTCAACACCTTCAGTGTGCTGCTGGTGTGGCTGCCCATCATGATGGTGGGCATCATCGGCCTCGCCCTGCTGGTGCACGCCAGCCCCGGCCGCTTCGGCAACGTAATGCGGTTCATCTACTACGTGCCGGGAGCCCTCGCCGGCATCGCCAACTTTGTCCTCTGGGTCTACCTGCTCAACCCGGGCCAGTCACCCATCGCCTTCCTCTGGGAGGGTTTTGGGCTCGACACCATCAAGGCCGTCGCCGCCCCCGACAACCTGCCCGTGATCCTCGCCGGGATGCTGTTCTTCCAGGGTGTTGGCACCTGGATCGTTATCGTCAACGGCGGGCTGAACGGCATCTCTGACGACATCTTCGAGGCCGCCAGCCTCGACGGCGCCAACGCCTGGCACCTCGTCTGGCACATCAAACTTCCCCTGATCCGCCCCTGGATCGGCTACGCGGCCCTGATGAACCTGGCCTACGGGTTCCAACTCTTCCTCGAGCCCTACCTGCTCGACCAGGTCGCGTCCGGCGCGATCGCCGACCAATGGACCCCCTCGCAGCTCGGCTATGCGTTCGCGTTCTCCAGCTACAACTTCCCGGCAGCGGCAGCAATGTCGATCATCCTGCTGGTCATCACCCTCGGAATCGGTCTGCTGATCGTCTTCCGCAGCGGCCTATTCGGTGAGGAAGAAAAGTAATGACGACGGCAACTTCAGAGGGCCACGCCCCCAAGGTGGTCGGAAGCGACCAGTGGTCCATCGGCCGCATCGC
>JAODAO010000276.1 GCA_025463465.1 Glaciihabitans sp.
CGATCGACCCAGACGAGGTGTTCTTCGTCATCGACGCCATGATCGGTCAGGATGCCGTCGCCACCGCGAAGGCGTTCCAGGCCGGCGTCGACTTCACCGGTGTTGTGCTCTCGAAGCTCGACGGCGACACCCGCGGCGGTGCGGCATTGTCCGTCGCCTCCGTTACCGGCCGCCCCATCATCTTCGCCTCAACGGGCGAGGGGCTCGACGACTTCGAGCCCTTCTACCCGGACCGCATGGCCAGCCGCATCCTCGACCTCGGTGACATCATGTCGCTCATCGAGCAGGCGCAGCTTGCCTTCGACGAGGAAGAGTCCCGCAAGGTCGCCGACAAGTTCGCGACCGACAGTTTCACCCTCGAAGACTTCCTCAGCCAGATGCAGCAGCTCAAAAAGATGGGTTCGCTGAAGAACATGCTTGGCATGCTCCCGGGTGCCAGGGGGATGAAGGAGCAGCTCGAGAACTTTGACGAGAGCGAACTCACCCGTACCGAGGCCATCATCCAGTCGATGACCCTTGCCGAGCGCCGCACCCCGAAGCTGCTGAACGGATCCCGCCGGGTACGCATCGCCCGCGGTTCGGGCACAACCGTGACCGAGGTCAACGGCCTCGTCAACCGGTTCGAGCAGGCCGCCAAGATGATGAAGACCGTGGCAAAGGGCGGTGTGCCGAACATCCCTGGAATGGGCCCGGTCCCCGGCCAGAAGTTCGGCAAGCCCAAGGTCCAGCAGAAGAAGGGTTCCAAGAGCGGCAACCCGGCCAAGCGCGCCGCGGAGAACGCGGCGCTTGCTGCAGGCGAGAAGGCGGGCGGCTCGGCAGCGCCGAGCGGGTCCGGCTTCGGACTCGGCGGTGCCGGCAAAACCGGTGGGCCTTCCGAGGAAGAACTCGCCTCACTGCAGAAGTTCCTGGGCCGCTAAACGCACCGGCCGTGGCCCCCCGGGCCACACCGAGACGATCCAGCGGCCACAAACGTTGGGTGGCCATCGACGGTCGCCTGGCGTTAGCGTCACACGCATGACGATCAGACCGCGTGTTACCGGACTGCTGGGTTTAGCTACCGCCAGCGTGCTCCTGCTCGGTGCATGCGCCGGCATCGGCGGCGGCACGGCTCCCTCTCCCAGCCACGATGCTGAAACGGAAATCGAGCCCACGGCGGACCCGACCCCCGCCACTTCTGAACCGAAGGAGCCGGCGGATCCGCTGGCCCTGATTGGGATGTGGAGGGTGTCCGGCGCGGAGGGCGCGGACGCTTCGACGTACATCAGCTTTGACACCTACCAAATCATCCTCTGGCGGGAATGCGGCTACCTAATGGGGTCGTGGAGTGTGGCAGGCGACGCCCTACTCGGTGAGGTCGGAGGCGGCTCGCCCACCTGTTTCGCCGACGATGGTGTGCTCCCGGTGCCGTGGCTGGACAACACCAGGGAGTTCCGTAATGCGGGCGACGGCACGATCGAACTGCGGGACGCGGCCGGTCGGCCAACAGCCACGTTGGACAAGGACGGCACTCCTGCTTCGCGCCAGGACATCGTTGACAGCCTGGCCGCGCCCCCGGTGATCACCGACGTGACACGAGCGTGGTTGTCCCCAGCCGCGGCACTTCCGGATGATGTCACGGCGGCAACAGACCTGGTTGGTCGCTGGCTGCCAACGGAAACGACCGACGACGACAACGTTCCCGGTGTGACCTCCGACCCCTACGCGGAATTCGCCTCCGACGGCAGCTATATCGCGTCGGACGGCTGCAACGGCGGTATGGGGCGCTGGGCGCTCCGAAAAGACGGGGTTCTGTTATCCACATCCGGGGCTTCGACCCTAATGATGTGCCCAGGCGCGGCCGTTCCGTCGTGGATTGCGACGGCGAAGACGGTGAGTTCGGGTTCCACTGCCGACGGTGTGACCACTGTTACGCTGTGGGATTCCGAAGGTGTCGCCCTGGGAACCCTCGTCCGGGAATGACCGCCGTGGAACCGCAAGAACGCTGAATCGCTTGGTGGTCGTGGCGACGCGGGCGGGAATCGCTCGATACAGTGAATTATGAATTCATCTCGCCCCGTTCGGCTCGGTGTGCAGGTTGCACCGCAGCACGCCAGCTACGCCAAAATTCGTGACACGGTCGCGGAACTCGAGGATCTCGGCGTCGACATCCTCTTCAACTGGGACCACTTTTTTCCGCTCAGCGGTGAGAAAGACGGCCTGCACTTCGAATCCTGGACCCTGCTTGCTGCCTGGGCCGAGCAGACCACCCGCGTGGAAATGGGCGCGCTGGTGAACTGCAACAGCTACCGCAACGCCGACCTGCAGGCCGACATGGCCCGCACCATCGACCACATCAGCGGTGGCCGTTTCATCTTTGGAACCGGTTCCGGCTGGTTCGAACGCGACTACGACGAGTACGGCTACGAATTCGGCACCGTCGGCCAGCGTCTTGACTCCCTCGCCGAGAACCTGCCGCGCATCGAGGCGCGCTGGGGCAAGCTGAACCCGCCGCCCGTCCGAAAGATCCCCGTCCTGATCGGCGGTGGGGGAGAGAAGAAGACCCTGAAGATCGTGGCGAAGCACGCGGACATCTGGCACAGCTTCTCCGATGTGCCCACCCTGGAGCGCAAGCTCGGCATCCTTGCCGAGCACGGTGAGGCTGTCGGCCGCGACATCAGCGAGATCGAGATCTCCACGGAGTTGCGCGAGCGGAGCCAGAACGAGGCGGACGAGTTGCACGCCCTCGGCACCACCCTGTTCACCATTGGGCTGTCCGGACCGGACTACCCGCTGGACGGCGTCAAGAAGTGGATCGCCTGGCGCGACGCCACCAACGGGTCCTAACCGCCCCGTCAACAGAATCACGCCGGTCGGTGGCCACTCAGGTGGGCTGCCGACCGGCGTTGTCGTTCCTCAGGAAATGCCGTCGCGCAGTTCCGTGACCAGTGACGCGACAACGGCCTTCAGGCTGCCACCGTTCTTCTCCGCTACAGCGAGTTGCCGCTGGTAGCTCGAGCCCTTGTCGAGGATTGTGGTGACACCCATCAGCTCCTCCGTGCAACCCAGCCGGTCGGCGACAGGTTCGAGCCGGCTGAGGATGCGGCGCAGG
The DNA here is from genome assembly GCA_025463465.1 of Glaciihabitans sp. Lineage (GTDB taxonomy): Bacteria > Actinomycetota > Actinomycetes > Actinomycetales > Microbacteriaceae > Glaciihabitans. The sequence goes on from JAODAO010000276.1 coordinate 3,089, forward strand.
TCGTCGGTGACGAGGTCCTCGTTTCCGTCCGCATCCTGGATGATGATGGCGTCCATGCCATAGCGCGCAGCGCGCCACTTGTTCTCCTTGACAAACCAGGGCTGCATGGTCGTCAGCTCCTCGCCGTTGTCGAGCTTCGTCGACAGGTCCTCCACCAGGCACTGGGCGAGAGCTGCGACCGCTGCCACCTCGGCGGAGCTCGCCAACCCGTCGCAAAAACGGATCTCAATCGTTCCCCACTTAGGAGAGGGGCGGAGATCCCAGCGCAGCTCGCTGTGGTCGTCGATGACCCCCACGTGGGTCATATCGCTAACAAGGCTCTCGTACTCATCCCACCCTGCAAGCTGCGGGGGCAGCCCGGCGGTCGGCAGCTGCTGGAACATCAGGGCGCGGTTCGAGGCGTAGCCCGTCGCCTCGCCGACCCAGAACGGGCTGGAGGCCGACAGCGCCTGGAAGTGCGGGAAAAAGCTGAGCATGCCGTTGAGGATCGGCCATACCTTGCGACGGTCCTCGATGCCGACGTGCATATGGACTCCCCAGATCATCATCTGGCGTCCCCACCACTGCGTTCGATCGATCAGGGTGGCGTACCGGTCATTGTCCGGGGTGACGGTCTGCTGGAACCACTGGCTGAACGGATGGGTGCCCGCACACATCAGGTCAACACCGAGGGGGTCGGCAACCGCGCGAACACGATCGACCATGGCGTCGAGGTCGGCGACCGCGTCGACCACTTTGGAATGGGCGGCACTGACAACCTCGACCGTGTTGGTCAGAAGCTCACCGGTAACGTGCGGGAATTCTCCGGCGGACGGCTTTCCGAGGGTCGCGAGGATTTCGGGGGCGGCGGCGGTCAGCTCGCCGCTTGTGTGGTCAACGCACGCGATCTCCCACTCAAGCCCAACACTCGAGCGGCCGGAGGGGGCAAATTCGATCTCCATAATGAGATTCTGACGGGTTGGCGGGTCAGAGACATCCACCCCGGTAATAATTCGTCGCCGTGTCTCGGACCAATTAGCGCCCGTGGTAGCCGGGATGTCCAGATATCTGGCAGAATAGTAAATCGCGTCCGTCGCCGTCCGACCCTCTAATCAGACCCGACGGAACCCTTAGAGCTTTTTTGCCGAGTGTGCCCCCACGCTCACGGCTAGCAGTTCGAACCCCTATATAAGTAATTCAGGAGAATTGTGGCTGTCAAAATCCGTTTGAAGCGCATGGGCAAGATCCGTGCACCGTACTACCGCATCGTTGTGGCTGACTCGCGCACCAAGCGCGACGGCCGCGTCATCGAGGAGATCGGTCTGTACCACCCGACCGAGGAGCCTTCGTTCATCAAGGTCGAGTCCGAGCGTGCGCAGTACTGGCTCGGCGTTGGCGCCCAGCCGTCCCCGCAGGTTGAAGCAATCCTCAAGCTCACGGGCGACTGGGGCATCTTCAAGGGTGACAAGGACGCTAAGAGCACCGTCAAGGTGAAGGAGCCCAAGGCTGCTTTCGTCGCCGACGAGAAGAAGAAGCCTGTCCTCAAGCCCAAGGCTGAGAAGCCAGCTCCGGTCGTCGAGGCACCCGCCGAGACTCCTGCCGACAACGCAGACGCCGACAAGGCGTAGTCGCATGCTCGCTGCCGCCCTAGAACACCTCGTCAAGGGGATAGTAGATAACCCCGCCGAAGTGCAGGTAGTAGCAAAGAACTCCCCGCGTGGCGAGGTCCTCGAGGTGCGCGTGCACCCCGAGGACCTCGGCCGCGTCATCGGTCGCGCCGGGCGCACCGCGAAGGCACTCCGCACGCTGATCACGGCCCTGGCCGATGGCAAGCGTGTGCGCGTCGACGTGGTCGACACCGACTTCTAGTCGTGGTGTCCGACAAGCCGGTGGCCGCGAAAGCGGCAGCACCGAATAAAACCCAGCTCCGCATCGGGCGCCTTACGAAGGCCCACGGCCTCAAGGGTGCCCTCAAGATCGAGCTATACACGGATGACCCGGAACGACGTTTCGTTCCGGGCGCCGTGTTCTCGCTCCAGGTTCCGACCGGGCACGCCTGGCACGGCAAGACCCTCGAGCTCATCGAACTGCGTTTCTACAACAGCCACGCCGTTGGCTTTTTCAAAGATGTCCCCGACCGCAGTGCCGCGGAGGCACTGGTCAAGGCGATCCTCTGGGTCGAGCAGGACGTCGCTGAGCTTCCTGAAGAGGACGACGCCTGGTACGACCACCAGCTGGTTGGCCTGACCGTCCTGCGTGACGGCGAGAAGGTGGGCACGGTCTCACAGATCGACCACTTCCCGGCCCAGGACCTGTTGACGGTCGACACCCCCGGCGGAGACGTACTCGTCCCGTTTGTTAAGGCCATCGTCACCGCGGTCGACATCAAAGCGGGAACGCTTACGGTCTCGCCGCCCCCCGGACTCTTCGAAGAGCTGGCTGACGACGAACTCGATCCCGAACTGGCAACCAAGTCACAGAGTGACGCGGAGGCCGAAGCCGCCCATGAGGCAAACGACGCCGACGAGACACCCGGCGAACCCGAGGCCGGCGAGGAGTCCGACGCTGTCGACCCCTCCACGGCTCCCGACAAGCAGTAATCCCACCGGGTCCGGGCGATCATCGTGCGCATCGACATCCTCACCATTTTTCCGGAGTTCTTCTCCGTCCTCGACATCTCCCTCGTCGGAAAAGCGCGACAGTCCGGCTTGATCGAGCTGTCGGTGCACGACCTGCGCGACTTCACCCACGACCGGCACCGCACCGTCGACGACACCCCGTACGGCGGCGGTGCCGGAATGGTGATGAAGCCGGAACCGTGGGGCGAAGCGCTGGACGCCGTGGTGGATGTCGAGACGACGGTAATTTTCCCCTCCCCGGCCGGTGAACGTTTCACCCAGGCCATGGCTCGTGAGCTCGCCCTCGCTCCCCACCTCGTTTTTGGTTGCGGTCGTTACGAGGGAATCGACCAGCGCGTCATCGATCACACCCGTGGCCGTGTCACGGTTCGCGAGGTCAGCCTCGGCGACTACGTCCTGAACGGGGGAGAGGTCGCGGCGATGGCCATGATCGAGGCCATCGGCCGGCTTGTGCCGGGAATGGTCGGAAACCCGGAAAGCCTCACCGAGGAGAGCCACGAGGACGGCCTTCTCGAATACCCCAGCTACACCAAACCCTCCGTGTGGCGCGATCACGAAGTGCCACCCGTGCTGCTGAGCGGCAACCACGGCAAAATCGCGGCCTGGCGCCACGACCAGCAAGTGGAACGAACACGCCGCGTCCGCCCGGATCTCCTCGAATCGAAATGAGACGAGGCGGCGCGTGGTACTGGTCCCAGCCCACCGCGGCCGCCCTGCTCCTCGTCTATGTCGCCATCGGATTCGCCCTCGGGGTCGGGCCAGGCGCTAACAGCCGGCTTGAATCCCTTCAGGGCAGCGTCAACACCCACTACTTCTTCCCGTGTCTCGCCCTGTCGCTGCTGATCAACCACCTGGTTCTCAACCGGCGGGTCACCCGGGTGCTGTTCCGCACGGAACGTGTTGTCCTGTCGGTGGAATTCGCGCTGGCGATCGCCCTCGTCCTGGCCTCGTTTGTGGCAGGCGCGCTGTGGCTGAGCGTTATTCTCTGGCCCACGACTATCGTCGTCGCCGTCACTGCCCTCATCGTCATCATCACGACAAACAGCTCACTGCACGCCGCACGCCGCCGACGTCTGGCCGCGACGCGCGAACGGGCCCTGAGCCGTCACAACGATCTCGACCGCGCCGAAGGCGGTTCGCCCGACTGATTGGGTGTCTGTCCTTACCGCTCGAACCTGTCGGCGTCAGCCGCGGGCGGTCAGGACCAGGGGGCCATCCTCGGTAATGGCTACCGTGTGTTCGACGTGCACCGCGCGGGAGCCATCCTTCGAGCGCAGCGTCCAGCCGTCCTTGTCCGTGTAGATCTTGTCTGTGGTGTGCATAAACCACGGCTCGATGGCGAACACCAGCCCGGCGCGCAGGGGAAGCCCACGCTTGGCGCGGCCGTCGTTTGGCACGTGCGGGTCACCGTGCATGGTGCGGCCAACGCCGTGGCCGCCGAAATCGGTGTTGACTCCGAGGCCCGCGCCGTGGGCGACCGAACCGATGGCAGCCGAGACGTCCCCCATACGCCCGCCGACGACGGCAGCGGCGATTCCGGCTTCGAGAGCGAACTCGGTGACCTCGATAAGGCGGAGGTCTTCCTCGCGCGGGGTACCGACGATCATCGTCAGGGCGGAATCGGCGACCCAGCCATTGACGGACGCAGCGAAGTCGAGGCTGATCATGTCGCCGTCGCGCAACCGGTAGTCGTGGGGGAGGCCGTGCAGGGCGGCATCGTTCACGGAGGTGCAAATCACCTTGCCGAACGGCGACCCGCCAAACGAGGGGTGATAGTCGATGTAGCAGCTCTCGGCGCCCTGCTTGCGGATCATGTCATGCGCAATCCTGTCGAGCGTCAACAGATTCACTCCCACGGCAGCAGCCGCGGACGTCGCCTCGAGGACGCTGGCGACGAATTTACCCGCCGCCCGCATCTCATTGATCTCGGTGGGTGTGCGCAGTTCAATCATGGGAATGTGTCTTTCGTTCAGTTGTCGTGCCACTGCTGAAGATACCGTTAACGCATGTTCTATCGCCGGATCCTCTACCTCGGGCAGTTCGCTGCCGCCGTCATCCTGCCCACCTGGGTGTTGATCTCCCGCGGGCTGCTTGACGATGGAATCGGCTGGGAGCTTCTGGTTTACATCATCGCCTGCCCGTTCCTGTCCATCGCGATGCTCGCGGTGGGCGGAGTGATTGCGGCGCGGCAGTCCGTCCGGGCGCAACGCTCCGTCTCGTGGCTCGACGCGGGACTGCTCAGCCTCTGGTACGCGGTGATCATCGCCTACGGGCTCTGGGCCTGGCCAACGCTCGCGGTCGCCGTGGTCATTCTGGCGGGCGCGCTCGTTTGGTCCTCGGGCTGGCAGTTGTTCCGGGAGACCCGCGCCAGGTTCCGGGGGCTCGTCGCCGGGTTCGAACAGGCCGCGCAGGCGCCGGGAGCTCCACTGCGTGATGGGGCCCCGCGGGTGATCGTGATCAACCCGGAGTCGGACAACTCCGACCAGCAGCGCTGATACCGCAGCACGGGGCTTTCCCATTCGCGTAGTTGGGTGCTTTATGACATGGTTAGCCCTTGTGCCATGTTTCGGCTCTGCCACAGGGGAGCTAACGATTCGCGCACATCCCATTCTTTGAATAACTATGTACGTGATCGACCCGTGGCGGTCACAGAGAGCGAAAAGCCATGAGCCATCTCCTCAGTGGAGTGGATGCAGCATCCCTCCGTTCGGACATCCCCGAATTCCGCGCTGGTGACACCGTCAAGGTTCACGTCAACATCATTGAAGGTACGCGCTCGCGTATCCAGG
>JAODAO010000277.1 GCA_025463465.1 Glaciihabitans sp.
CGTTAACGCCCTCGTGCGGCCTACCGTCGATGACAACTCCCTCGGGCTCCCAGGCATATCCGTCATCGCTGACCAGGCCGAAAGTTGTGGACTCCCTCGCCTCATCCTTGAACCAGAGCCTCAGCCGACCATCGCCGGTGCGCGCCACGGCGGCGTCGATCGCGACATCACTGCCCACATTCATCCGGCCGATGCGCGTCCAGCCCTCGAGGTCATCGCTGGTGAAGTGGATGATGTGACGCTGGTTGCCGGCCCAGGCATTCGGCGTTCCCTTTATCCACGTGAGGTACAGGTGGTACGTGCCGTTGATGCGCACAATCTCCGGCGCCCAATGGGTGTTCAGCGTCGTGTCGCCGGGTTCGTCCAGACCGTCCACGACGCCGCGATAGTGCCAGCTCAGGCCGTCATTGGTCGAAACCGCAACACCGATGCGGCTGCCGTGCACCCATTCGACCCCGGTACCCTCGAGCAGCGCGCGGCGTTGGGTGTAGAACATCCACCACTCCCCGGTGCCCTCACGACGGATCACGGCGGGGTCGGATGCTCCCTGCCAGAGCTGGTCCCGGTAGATCGGGGCACTCATCAGGTGCTGATCCGTTCGCTCATCATCGGTTGTCCATCATCGGTTATCGGTGACAGGGGCATTCAGCGCGCCGTGCAGCGACTCGTCCGCCTGCAGCTCGAGGCGACTGACAGTCGACCCGAGACGCGCGGACGCGTAGAACGCGGTCACGATCTCCAGCGCCCGCGCCGGTTCGGTCGCCACGTCCGGCAGCGGAGTCCCACTGAGGAGCGAGGCATACACGGCGCCGAGCAGGGCGTCGTGCCCGCTCGGGCTGGTGTCCTCCGGAAATTCCCACGTGGCTGCTTCCTTGGCACTAACGGAGGGAGCTGGGGTGATCCGCCAGTTCGACCGTCCATGCCCGTAGAGGTGGTCGACTTCGATCGTCGCTCGCTCGCAGTCGATCCGTAGCGAGCTGGTCTCCCGCGCAGACACCACACTGGTCGAGACAGACGCGACCGCTCCGCTGTCGAACAGGATCGTTCCGGTCGACACGTCCTCGGTTTCGACGTCACGGTCCTGGCGCCAGAGCTGCGCGTTCGCCGCCCTCCAGTCACCGAGCAGGTAAGCGAGAAGGTCGATCTGGTGGATGCCGTGGCTGAGGGTCGTTCCGCCGCCCTCGGTCTCCCACCGCCCACGCCAGGGCACGGAGTAGTACTCGGCGTCACGCCACCACAGGGTGTTGCAGAGGGCGAACAGGGGACGCCCGAAAACGCCCTCCGCCAGTAGTTTCTTGACGTGACCCGCGGCCGTGCCGGTGCGCTGCTGGAATACGACCGCAAACTGTCGGCCGGCGGCGGACGCGGCGTTCGTCATCTGAGCCAGTTCGGACAGCGACAGCGCCGGCGGCTTCTCCGCCACAACGTGCGCGCCATGGGCGAAGGCAGCCACCGCCTGCGGCGCATGAACACCCGGCGGGGTGCAGAGGTGCACCACGTCAATCGACTCGGTCGCCAGCAACTCGTCGAGGGAATCGAGGGCGATGGGGATGCCGTGCTCGGCAGCAAACCCGGCGGCCCTGCCTGGCATCACGTCGACGGCGGCAACCGTCTCGACACCATCGATGGCGGCGAGGCTGCGCACGTGCAAGCCGGCCACACCACCTGTTCCGACGATGGCGACGCGTAAGGGTGTGGTCACGGGCTGGCCTCGGTTCTTTTCTGTTCGGTTCTGTTCAGTTCTAATCGATCTGCTGTGTATCAACGAGTTCGCACGGCGGAATGTACTGGCAGTGCTGGCCGCTCCATCTCTGTGGAGACGTTGCGGCCAATCGACGATGTTCCCGCCGGCTGATCGCGCTCCGGTTAGAGCCCCAGCGAATCGATCTGCACGGGGAGCCCGCTGAGCAGGGACAGGTTCCCGGCAATGCCGACGGAAACTGCTTTCACGCCATCGCCGTAACCGGCCGGCCGGCCCAGCTCGTCCTCGGTCACACGATTAAAAACGTGGTCCATCAGATACGCGTCGCCACCGCCGTGGCTGCCGATGCCATCCGGTATTGGCACCTCAACCGCCGCCTCCCAGTGGCGCTGCAGCAGGATGCGTTCCCCCTCCGGGCGCAAAAGGGATTCCGTGGAGTCTGCCGGGTTGGCACTCGGGTCGACAACAACGGTGCCGTCGTCACCGATGAGTACTGCTCCACGCTCGATCACCTCGAGCTCTGCCCGGCCTTCCGTGCCGTTGACCATCACGCGGTAGCCCTCCCACGGGCTGTGGGCGTTGAGCGAGTACGACATGGTCGCACCGGAATCGTAGTCAACGACCAGCGCCAGGTTGTCCTCGATGGTGATGCCCTCGTCGAATACGTCGCGATCGCGTACGTACCCGTCGTGGTGCTCGTTGTCGAGATAGAGGCCCTTGAGCCGTTCATCGCCGGCGAGGTCGAGCACAAAGGGGTCCCCGGCACCGGTCTCACGTGTTGGCCGTTCGCCCAGGCCTCGCGCTGCAGCGTTGTCCGCACCGTAGAAACGCAGCCCACCGCTCGCGTAGACCCGCTTCGGGCTGGCGTTGATCCACCAGTTCACGAGGTCGAAGTGGTGCGAGGCCTTGTGGATCAGCAGGCCGCCCGAGTTCTCCTTGTTACGGTGCCAGCGCCGAAAGTAGTCTGCCCCGTGCACGGTGTCGAGAACCCATTCGAAATGGACACTCGTGACGTCGCCAATGGCGCCGGAGGCGACCAGTCGGCGCAACGCCGAATTCCGTGGGCTGTAGCGGTAGTTAAACGTGGTGACCACGTTTTTGCCGCTTTCCGTGATCGCGGCCGCGATTTGGGCCAGGCCCTCCACGTTGATGGTGATGGGCTTCTCGACCACAACGTCGGCGCCCGCCAGCAGTGAGCGCGACACGAGGTCGGCGTGGGTGAAGTCCGGAGAGGTGACAATCACCCGGTCGATGCGCTCCTCGGCGATGGTGCGCTCGAGTTCCTCGGGGGTAAACCTCTTCGGGATGGTTCCTCCGAGCGCAACCAACTCGGCCTCGTAGTAGTCGAGGCGTCCCGGGTTAGTGTCGCTCCAGGCGACGAGCTCGGCGACGTCGGAATGCTCCCCCAGGATCGCCTGGAGATACATCTGGGCGCGGGAGCCCGTTCCGATGAGCGCATAACGTTCCGTCATGTGTGCTTCCTATTCTCGAAGGGCGGAGTTGAGGCTCTCGCGTCCGAAATCGGCGAGAGCCACCGCCCTGCCATGGTCTGAATCACCCGTCGCGAACACAACCGCATATCGCAGCGCAAGGGTCTCGCCGGCGTCAAGATCAAGTTCGGTGGAGAAAAATGGTGCGGGGCACAGACCGGCGTAGTCGCTCGAGCGAACAAACCACGGGGTCGGATGCCGTGGATTCGAGCCGCTGTCCACCATGACGATCGTCGCGGTCGGGGTTGCATACGCCATCCACGGTTCGCGCGATCCCATCGCCGCTTCGGTGGCTGCCCCGCCCGGCACAAAAATCGTCCCGTCGAGGAGGGATTCCGCACCGCGCCAGAAGAGCCCGCCGTAACCGGCGTTCTCCCGGCCTTCGGTGGCTGGGGACCCGAAGGTGAGCGCATCACCGCTCTCGTTGAGCAGCGCGAAGTCCAGCAGAAGCACCCAGGAGTCGCCGCGCTCACGCACCGAGATATGACGTGTTTCCGTGAGAACAATACTCCCGGCCGGGGAAAGCCAAATAAGTTCCTCGGTAAACCCGTCATCGCTTACCGACACGGAGAGGTGCCGCTGTACGCCGTTGTTCTCCAGCTGCACATAGCCGAGGCCCCGGCGGAAGCTTGGACCACCCCAGAAATTGTAGGGTCCCACCCCGGGCAGGGCGAGGGAGAGTCCAGCATGCCAGACGTGGTCGTCGGGTCGATACCCGGTCAGAACATCTCCTGCGAGGGAGCGTATCGGGTGGAAGTAGGGCCGCGGCGACTCGCTCTGGGCGGCGGTTGGCACGTAGACATAACGCAGCAACTCGACGGCGGCGGCCTGCACCACTATCGTGCCGTCCCCATTGTCGGTGACCGTGAGTTTCACGCGCCTGCTCCTTCGCAACTTTTCCATATAGTAATGGGAAAACGCTTTCTCACCCGATACGACCCTAGCGCGTTGTTGTCGGAATAGGCTTTCCCACATTGCAGAACTCAGTTCACCAACATCAGGAGCACGTATGAATGCGAAAGTGCGCACCCCGTCGGTGACACTGAATGCCGTGGCCAAAGAGGCTGGGGTCTCCCTCGCGACCGCATCGCGCGCCCTCAACGGCAGTAGCCGGACCGTGAACGACGAGTACCGCGAGCGGGTGCTCGCGGCCGCCGCAAAGTTGAACTACACCACTAATCTTTCCGCCCAGGCTGTAGCCCGTGGCACCACAACCTCTGTCGCCCTGCTCGTCGGTGACATCGCCGACCCGTATTTCTCCTCGATCGCCGCCGGAGTTGTCCAGGGTTCAGAAGAAGCGGGGCTGATTGTCACGATGTCGGTCACCCAGCGCGACCCCGCTCGCGAACTCTCCCTCGTCCGCGCACTCCGCGGCCAGCGCCCCCGCGTCATCATCCTCGCGGGGAGCCGCACCTCGAACGGGCCAGAGGAGACCGAACTGCGTGCCGAACTTGAGGCGTTCGAGGCCAACGGGGGGCGCGCGGTCTTCGTCAGCCAGCACGAGCTGCCCTTTGACACCGTGCGTATTGACAATTACGGCGGAGCCCGAGCACTTGCGACAGAACTCGTCTCCCTTGGTTACACGCGTTTCGCCGCCATCACCGGAGACATCGGGCTCCTTACTGCCAGCGACCGCCTCGCCGGATTTACCGACGGGCTTGGCGCCCATGGCATCACTATCAACCCCGCCCACATCGTCGTTGGTGATTTCACTCGAGATGGCGGGTTCGACGGCGCCGTCCAGCTGGTCGAGCGTGGCCTCGATGATGTCGAATTGATTTTTGCGGTGAACGACGTGATGGCGATTGGCGCCATGAGCGGCCTTCGCGCGAATGGAATCGAGCCAGGGAGCGACATAGCCGTCGCCGGGTTCGACGACATCGAAACGGTCCGCGACGTGACCCCCTCCCTCACCACGGTCGCCATTCCTCTCGTCGAGGTCGGCCAATCGGCACTCGCGGTTGCCCTTCGTGAGCGCGAGCCGGGCGAGGAACGCGACGTCGCCGTGGCCACGTCGGTTGTGCTGCGGGCGAGCACCCCGGGAATCCCTGCGCGCTAACGAGTACCGTTGCCGGATTGCTCGCCAGTGAGAACGGCAACCCGGCGGTGCGTGCCTAGCCGCGAAAAAACCGGCTTTGCATCAGCATTTTTCACGTCGTCACGCCGGAGCCATGAGCTCCCTAGATCGCGAGGCGCCTGCTCGCTTGGCATAATTCTCCCTCAATGTTGCCCTCACCGCGGTCCTGCACTACAGTCTGGGTAAACGCTTTCCCAATTCGGGTCCAGCTTCTCAGGTCAGTGCAGACAAGTGAAAGAGAGACAACCAGTGTCAGAGTCGACTTTGGGCATCATCGTCAACGGCGCCACCGGCCGCATGGGCTACCGACAGCATCTTGTCCGTTCCCTGCTCGCCATTCGTGACCAGGGTGGAGTGCTGTTGTCCGACGGAACCCGCCAGCAAATCGAGCTGATGATCATCGGCCGCAACGAGGTCACCCTCAAGGAACTCGCAGACAGGCACGGCATCGAGCACTACACAACCGACCTCGACTCCGCCCTCGCCGACCCGCGCTTCACCATTTACTTCGACGCCCTCGTTACCCAGGCCCGGGTGAAGGGCATCAAAAAGGCCATCGCCGCCGGCAAACACATCTACACCGAGAAGCCCACCGCCGAGACCAGCGTCGAGGCCTTCGAGCTGGCGGAACTCGCCGCCGCCGCCGGAATCAAAAACGGTGTGGTGCACGACAAGCTGTACCTTCCTGGTTTGCAAAAACTGAAGCGACTGATCGATTCCGGTTTCTTCGGCCAGATCCTCAGCGTCCGTGGCGAGTTCGGCTATTGGGTGTTCGAGGGGGATTGGCAGCAGGCCCAGCGCCCCAGCTGGAACTACCGCAGCGAGGACGGCGGCGGAATTATCGTTGACATGTTCCCGCACTGGAACTACGTGTTCGAGAACCTTTTCGGCAAAGTGAAAAGCGTCTACGCCCGCACCGCCACCCACATTCCCACCCGGGTTGGTGAGGATGGCAAAGCGTATGCAGCGACGGCGGATGACGCCGCCTACGGGATCTTCGATCTCGAAGGCGGCATCGTCGCCCAGTTGAACTCGAGCTGGGTGGTGCGCGTCGACCGCAAGGAACTCGTCGAGTTCCAGGTCGACGGCACGCTCGGCAGCGCCGTTGTTGGGCTCTTCGGCTGCAAGATCCAGCCCCGCAACGCCACACCGCGTCCGACCTGGAACCCCGATCTCGCCGAGACCCACGACTATAAGACCGACTGGCTCGAGGTGCCGACCAACGACGTCTTCGAAAACGGCTTTAAAACCCAGTGGGAGCAGTTCCTCCTCCACGTGATCGAGGATGCCCCGCACGAGTACGACTTCGCCGCCGGTGCACGCGGCGTCCTCCTCGCCGAAGCCGGTATCGAATCCAACGCCACCGGCCGCAGCGTCTCCCTTCCCACCGACTGAGGACGACGCCGTGACGGACCTCCTCCTTCTTGACGCGGCGGGTGCCACCAGCACCACGCCGCTCGTCGACGCCCCCGCCTTCACCCGGCCGACCGCGCCCCTGACGTCCCGTATCGCCTACGCCGCGGCGCACGTTGTGCCGCGCGTCGCGGGTGAGAACACCCCCGGCGAGCCCGCCGACATCGATTGGGACGCAACGCTCGCTTTCCGGCGTCATGTGTGGTCGTGGGGCCTGGGTGTCGCTGATGCGATGGATACCGCCCAGCGCAACATGGGCCTCGACGCTGCGGCAACCCGGGAACTCATCACCCGCAGCGCCGGTGCTGCCCGTGAGGCACGGGGCGCCCTTGTGGTGGGGGTGAACACCGACCACGTTGCCGACGAGGTCATCAGCCTTGATGCCGTTATCGACGCGTACAAAGAGCAACTGCATTTCACCGAGGATGCCGGTGCTGGCGTTGTGCTGATGGCCAGCCGCCATCTCGCTCGCGCCGCCGACACCCCCGAGGACTACCTCCGTGTGTATCGGGAGGTTCTTCGCTCTGCAACGACTCCCGTTGTGCTGCACTGGCTCGGCTCCGCGTTCGATCCGTCGCTCGCGAGCTACTTCGGCTCTACCAACTCCGCACGCGCCAGCACAACGCTCCTCCAGATCATCAACGAAAACGCTGACCACGTCAGCGGAATCAAGATGAGCCTGCTCGACGCCGACGCGGAGATCGCGGTACGCGCAGCTCTCCCGAACACGGCGACCATGTTCACCGGTGACGACTTCAACTACGTGCGGCTCATTGCCGGCGAGGCCGCTGCAGACGAGTCCGGCGAGCGCCATTCTGACGCGCTCCTCGGAGCCTTCGCCGCCCTTGCCCCCAGCGCCTCCGCGGCCATCCAGGCCCTGGACGCAAACGATCCTGCGCGCTTCCGCGAGATTCTCGGCCCCACCGAAGCGCTCTCACGCCAGATATTTGCAGCGCCGACCTTCTACTACAAGACCGGTATCGCGTTCCTCGCCTGGCTGAACGGCCACCAGGACGCCTTCAGCATGGTCGGCGGATTGCACTCCGCTCGCTCCCTGCCGCACCTGAGCGAGATCGTGCGTCTCGCCAACGCGAGCGGCGCCCTCGAGAAGCCGGAGCTTGCCGCCGACCGGTGGCACTCGATGCTCGCCCTGAACGGAGTCACACGGTGACGATCCAACACAACGACACCCGGGTAGCGACCTCCACTGCCCACCCGCGTCTCAGCCTCAACCAGGCCACGATCAAATACGCCACCCTCGACGAGGCGATCGCGGTGTCGGTCGGCGCCGGGTATCAGAGCATCGGGTTATGGCGCGAGCCCGTGCAGCAGGCGGGCCTCGAGCGAAGCATCCGTGCCATACACGACAGCGGACTACGTGTCTCCAGCCTGTGTCGGGCCGGTTTCTTCACCATGCCGGAGGGGCTCGAGCGCCGCGACACCATCGATGACAACCGGCGGGCCATCGCCGAAAGCGCCGCGCTCGGCGCCCCGGCGCTTGTACTCGTCGCCGGAGGGCTTCCCGCCGGATCGAGGGACTTAGTGGGAGCTCGCGAACGGGTGCGTGACGCGATTGGAGAGCTCGCTCCCGACGCCAAGGCCGCGGGGGTCACCCTCGCGATCGAGCCGCTGCATCCGATGTATGCGTCCGACCGGGCGGTTGTGTCGACGCTCGGCCAGGCTCTCGATATCGCCGAACAGTTTCCACCGGATGTGGTTGGTGCTGTGGTGGACACCTTCCACGTCTGGTGGGACCCCCAGCTGGCCGAGCAAATCGCCCGCGCCGGCGCCGGAGGGCGCATCGCCAGCTACCAGGTCTGCGACTGGTCCACACCGCTGGAAGCAGACGTGCTGCTGTCCCGTCACTACCCCGGCGAGGGTGTGATCGACTTCGCAACGATCACCGCGGAGGTCGAGGCCGCTGGTTATACCGGCGACATCGAGGTCGAGATCTTCAACCAAGCCATCTGGGATACCCCGTACGACACGGTCGCCGCCCTCACCCGTGATTCGTTCGCCAGCTCCGTCGGAGTTCATCTCTAAGGAGCGCCCGCATCCCCGTTCACCTGGCTTCTGCAGCTGGCGTAACGGTGGAGCAGGGGCGCCGGACGGCGCTGGCCACCGTGGACACAACTCGTGACGAAATGACGAAAGCCCCGCCGAAGCGGGGCTTTCGATTTTGGTGCGCCCGGAGGGATTTGAACCCCCGACCTATTGATCCGTAGTCAATTGCTCTATCCGCTGAGCTACGGGCGCATCTTGTAGGGCCAAAACCCAACCTGACGACTATACCAGCGGAAGGGAGGTCCCCGCGTCCAATTGACGCAATTTACGCAGTTGACGCACCAAAGCCACCTGTCGAAAGGACTCGTCGACGAGTTCGCCGAGATGCTGCCAGTCGGTGTCCGGGGTATCGATATCGATGGCCATCCATCCGCTCGGACCCCAGTATTTAGGCGAGAAGTAGCGGGTGTCCTGCCTATACGCCGGGAGGGCGTCAGCACTCGGTTTGAACACCATGGAGTGGGGTCGATTCATGTCTGCGGAAACCAATAAAAAAATCTTTTTGCCCGCCCGGAAAGTGGGTCTGCCCCATGCCTCGACTTCGGCCGCTTCGGGGTATGTCATACAGACACGTCGAAGCCTCTCAACCAGCGGGTCGTGCGGGTCGATGACCCGAGGGTGTGGCTGCACCATGCCCAGAAACTTACTCCGCGGCATCCACCATGTCGACGGCCGGTTACCAGCCAGCGGTCACGCCCCGTGAGATCGATTTCGAGTATCGGTTTCGAACGTCGCCTACGCGGGTCAAGCGCTGGTGGCGTCCTCGACCTCGCCGACGAGTTCCTCAATGATGTCCTCAAGGAACAGCACACCGGTGATGCGGCCGTCCTCGGTGAACGAGCGCGCCACGTGAGCACCCACGCGACGCATGGAGGCCAGGGCGTCCTCGATGTCGGAATCGCGCAGCACCGAGCTCAGTTGGCGGATGCGCTTGGCCGGCACCGGGCTGGCGAATTTCACCGGGTCGGTGAGGTCCATCACGTCCTTGAGGTGAAGGTAACCGGTGGGGTCACCGTCTTCGTTGGTGAGGATGTAGCGCGAGAAGCCGTGGGTGGCGACGGCGCGCTGGATGTCCGCGGGTGATGAATTCGACGGCAGGAGCACCATCTCGCTGATTGGCACCTCGACGTCAGAAACCTTTTTGGCCGTGAACTCGAAGGCGGCGGACAGCGTTCCCGACGAATCGTCCAGAACACCCTCACGCGTCGACTGGGCGACGATATTTGCCACCTCGTCGAGCGTGTATGCGCTGGTCGCCTCGTCCTTCGGCTCCACCTTGAACAGGCGAAGCACCCCGTTCGCCACGGCGTTCAGGCTCCAGATCACGGGCTTGAAGACGCGGGCGACGAACACCAGAGGCGGGGCCAGTAACAGCGCGGCACGGTCCGGCACCGAGAACGACAGGTTCTTCGGCACCATCTCGCCGATGACCACGTGCAGGAAGGTGACCAGCAGCAGGGCAACGATAAACGCGACAACGCTGATGGCTTCCTCGGGCAACGGCGTCAGCGCGAGCGGGTACTCGAGCAGGTGGTGGATGGCGGGCTCTGACACGTTGAGGATCAGCAGCGAACAGACCGTGATGCCTAGCTGGCTGGTCGCCAGCATCAGGGTGGCGTGTTCCATAGCCCACAGCGTGGTTTTGGCGGCCTTGCTGCCCGCCTCGGCTCTCGGCTCGATCTGGGAGCGGCGGGCGGAGATTACGGCGAACTCAGCGCCGACGAAGAAGGCGTTGACCAGCAGCAGCACTACCAGCCAGAGGATGCCTGGGACGAATTCACTCATTTCAGGGCGTCCTTTCTGACGTCGGCGACGGCACGCTCGGTGGCGGTGGCCATCAGGGCCGGATCGGTTTCTGGCACGGTGGGGGTGAAGCGGAGGCGATCGACCCGGGGGCCGTCCACCCGCTCGACCCGCAAGGTTCCGCCGTCGAGGGCTACCTCGTCGCCCACCTCGGGGATACGGTCGAGCATGTCGGCCACAAATCCGCCGATGGTGTCGTAGTCGGCGTCCTCGGGGACGGTAACGCCGGTGCGCTCGAGCAGCTCATCCGGGCGCAGGTCCGCGGCGAAGGTGATCGACTTTCCGGTGCGGATGACACCGGAACGGGAGCGGTCGTGCTCGTCCTCCAACTCTCCGACGAGTTCCTCCACGAGGTCCTCGAGGGTGACGATGCCGGCGGTTCCGCCGTACTCGTCCGTGACGATGGCAATCTGGAAGCCGCTGCGGCGCAGGAGGCCAAGCAGGGTGTCTACCCCCATCGACTCCGGCACCTGCAGGGGTTCGATCATCAGGGTGTTGACGGTCACGCTGGAGCGTTCGTTGAGGGCGACGGCGAACGCCTGTTTGACGTGGACAACACCAACGATGTCGTCGACGTCGTCACCCATCACGGGGAAACGTGAGAAGCCGGTGGACGTTGCTGCATCCACCACGTCCTTGGCGGTGTCGGTGGCCGAGACGGCCGTCATCCGCACGCGGGGTGTCATCACGTTGTTGGCGTCGTGCTCGGAGAACCGCAGGGTGCGGTTGAGCAGGGCGGCATGGTCCTTGTCGAGGATGCCCTCCAGTGCGGAGCGGCGGACGAGGGAGGACAGCTCCTCGGCGGAGCGGGCACCGGACAGTTCCTCCTTCGGCTCGATGCCGAAACCACGGATGATGGCGTTCGCGGTGTTGTTGAACAGCAGGATCACGGGCTTGAAAACCGTGGTGAACACCGTCTGGAACGGCACAACGAGCTTCGCCGTCGCGAGGGGCAATGCGAGCGCGAAGTTCTTGGGGACGAGCTCACCGATGACCATCGAGAACAGTGTTGCGATGACAACACCGACGATGGTGCCGACCACGGGAACGGTGGCCTGCGGCAGTCCGACATCGATCAGCGGCTCCCGAAGCAGGGCGCTGACGGCGGGTTCGAAGGTGTACCCGGTGAGCAGGGTGGTGAGGGTGATACCGAGCTGGGCACCGGACAGGTGCGTCGAGGTGATCTTCAGCGCCTTGATGGTGGGACCGAGTCGCTTTTCGCCCTTCTGGGCGCGGGACTCGAGGTCATTTCGATCGAGGTTGACGAGCGCAAACTCGGAAGCGACGAAAAGGCCGGTTCCGACGGTCAGGATGAGACCGATTCCGATCATGATCCATTCATACATTCGGGGCCCCCGCCTGCATCCGGACCGGAATTACGGTCGGTTGGAACGGGGGCACGGGTCTGTGTGAAGGGGGGTCATCCATGGTCAGAACAGACTATAGGCATCTTCAGGGGTCCCGCTGGGCGGTGCGCACATCTCCCAGCACAACCGCAGCGCCGTGTTACCCGGACGAAACCGTGGTGTTTTAGCTGCCGAAGCCGACGGAGCAGGTCTCCTGCTGGGCGGTCTGGCCCTGCAGCCCGCTGATCGCGCCCGGGCCGACGGTGGCGTCCGGGTCGGCCGTGGCGGTAGCGGGGGTGCCGTCTGCGTTGGTTGCCGGGGTGCCGTCCGCGTTGGTGGCGGGGGTCTCGACGGCGGCGTTCGGGTCGAGGGTCGAGCCGGTTCCGAGAGAGTCCGACGCGAGGTTCAGGGGCTGGTCGGCTTCGATCGCGGCGAACAGTTCATCGGCGACGTCGGTGGTCGGCACTACCTTGCCGGGGTAGTCCGGGTCCTCCGTTGTGCCGGGGTACTGCACAAGCGCCATCGTTGCCAGGTCGACAGTTCGTAGTGTTTGCGCCATCGAGACCATCGTGTCGAGGGAGGTGAGGCTCGTGGACAGGCGCACGTTGGTTGCGGCGACGTTCGCCAGGGCGTAGAGCTTGGTGATGTCGGTGAGGGTGTCGTCGCTCTTCAGGCGCCGCACCAGTGACGACATGTATACCTGCTGCGAGGAGATGCGGGACAGGTCGCTGCCGTCGCCGACACCGTGCCGGGTGCGCAGGAACGCCAGCGCTGTGCCGCCGGAGATCACGCTGGTGCCTGCGGGCAGGTCGAGCCCCGAGTAGTCATCCTTGATGGGGTCGGCGAGGCACACCGAGACCCCGCCGACGGCGTCGGTCATCTGCACAACAGCGTTGAAGGACATCTGTGCGGCGTAGGGAATGTCGAGGCCGGTAAGTTCCTCGGCGGTGTTCACCACACAGGCGAGCCCGCCCCTGGCGAAGGCCGTGTTGAACGAGACCCCGGTCAGGGCGGAGGTGGTGTCACCCGTTGTGGTGTTGGTGCAGGCGGGCTGGTCGGTGATCAGGTCACGGGGGATGCTGACCACGGTGGCGCTGGTGTGGTCGGCGGACACGTGCAGCAGGATGTTGACGTCGTTGAGGGTGGCGTCGCGCTCACCAAACGCCTCCGCCTGGTCAACATCGTTGTCGATGCCAACGACCAGGAGGTTGAAGCTTCCGCTGATCTGGCCGATGTCCGGGGGTGTTTCGTCGTTGGGGCTGCTGATGTCGATGGAGTTGTCGACGATCTGTTTACTGAGGTCCCAGACCGAGACGGCGGCGATTGAGGCAGCGCTCGCGACCGCGATCGCCGCGACGAGTCCCACCGCTTTGAGCCAGCCGCGGAGCGCCGCACCATGCTCGTGCCGACCGTGCTTGGGCACACCGAAACCAGCTCGACGGTCACGTCGGCGCGGGGCGCTGGGTTTGGGTGGGTTGTGATCGGTCATCCGGCGCCAGTATAGGCACTCCAGCTATGGACGGCACATCCCCCGTCGCCCCGCACGGGGGTAGGGTTGCGTCAGAGCACCGTCAGGGTGGGATTACTGAGGCACAAAAAGCAGGACAAGCGAGACCACCGCGGCGAGCGCACCAATACCCGTGAGGATAAAGGCAAGCGCCCGAACGACCTTCTCACCATGCCCGGCCGCCTCGAACCGGACGTGCTGCGGCGCGTGCTTGTTGTAGTGCACGTGCAGCTCATCGGGGTCGGTGATCGCATCGTTCTCTTCGGCGTCCAGGTGGCGGGTGTGCAGCTCGCCCTCCGTGGTCATCCAACGCAACTGGGGGGTACCGAAATCATCCACCACCACCGCGTCGGTCTCGACCCAGCCGCCCCGCGCGATGCGCATCACCAGCACAACGAGGAACAGGACGACTCCGAGGGACAAACCGATCCACGTGAACAGCTCGGCCAGGTTGCCAACGAGGTCATGGACGTTGCTCACCGCCCAATGTTAACGTTCCTCAGCGTTCACTGCACTCCGCTTGTGGTCACAATGACTTTCCACGGGCCGTCCGGCACGTCGATGTCGTCGACAAATCGCCAGTGCACCCGCTCCGTTTCGTCGAGTTCGCTGAAGTTGAGACAGGAGTTGATCGCCGGCGAGACATCCAGCCCCGCCCCGTCCCACTTCTTGTTTTTCGGGCGCCTGTCGTCGGTGCCGAAAACGTAGCGGTGGTCGGAATACCGGGCGGGGCCGGCGTCCTGCACCTGCCCGAAGCAGACCAGCTTCCCGCGGAAGAGCTGCACCCACCGGTTTTTCATAAAGCTGAATTCGGGGTCGCCGGAGTGCTCTGCGTATGGTGCCTCACCGGCCCAGGGGATCACCGTGTCCCGCAGCGTGAACCCTTTTCTGTTGTTGATGTCGTCGTAGGGCAGGTCGAGGTAGAACGGGTTCTGCCGCGGTGTCATGCTGGTCGGGAAGTAGCCATTTTCGGCGGTGCGGCGTTCGGTCCGGCACTCCCCGTCCACCAGCACACCGTCGCAGCCGCCGTAGTTTCTGATCCAGTTGGCATCGTAGGTTGACAGCTCCTGGCTGCCGTCATCGGCGCTCGCGTCGAAGATCTCCCCCACCCAGAACGTGGTGGCACTGATGTTGGTGTGCAGCGGGTAACGGCCAGCTTCGATCGGCGGTACCGGGTTGGTGGGGGCGAGGGGGATGTTGGTCACGGGCGGGTTCCTTGTCTCGGGAGCGCCGACGCAGCCAGCCAGCCCGATCGTGCTGAGGACGATTGTGGTGAGGACACGTGTGCTGAGAACACCTGCGGTGAGGACACTGCCGGCGAACATCAAACCGGGCGTACGAAGCTCTCGTACGCCCGGTTCGGGTTGCGCTGCCCCGGTGGTGGGGCGTGGCACTTAGGGGATGGCGGCGACAACCGCCGTGGCCGCGGCGGGTGCCCCGACGCTGTCATACAGGGCGTAGTCGTCGGTGGTGAGGGTTCCGACGTTGAACAGGTTCAGTCCGAAGCTGATCCCGGTCATGCCCGCCGGGATCGCGGGGGTTGTCCACGATGCCGGGTTGAACTGGGCGCTGCTCGCGGAGAACCACGGGCTGGACGTCCAGTACTGCCAGTTTCCGGAAGCGGTCCGCAGGTATACCGCGAACTGCGTCACCGCCGTCGACTTGTAGTACGCCCGGAGGGAGTACGTGTGGCCGGGGGTGACGGTGGGAGAGCAGGTACCGCCGTCGAACACGGGCAGGACCTTCGCATCACCGTTTGTGTACGACGTGATCTTCACCGTTGGGCCCTTGCCCGTGCGTCCGGTGCCGACCGTCACGGCAGCGGTGTTGGTGCCGTAGCCGCCCTGCGCCCAGCACTGGGGAAGGGCGCCGGTGGCTCCGGCCGTCTCGAAGCCGGGGTTGATCACACCGTTTTTGCCGGGGCCGGGAGCGGGGGTGTTCGCCGCGGTGACAACGGGCTTCACCGCTCCCCCGATGACGTCGCCGACCGTTTTGACCACCGTGTTGTTGGAGCCTGCGCGGGGAGCGAGCCATTTGACGAAGTCAGAGAAGATCTGCTGCGTGGTCGACGGGTCGGCACATCCGGCAGTGCCGGGGGTGCACAACTCGTGGAACGTCAGGGGAACCCATCCCCCACCATTCGCCTCGGCGTTGGTGACGGCGGCCTTCAGGTCGTTCAGCGTCCAGGTCGAGTCAACCTGGTCGAGGGCCTTGATGTAGTACGGGTTCGCCGGCGGGATCGTCTCGGAATAGGCACAGTCGGTGCACCCGAACCGGGACTTGATGTCGCCGAGCATCCTGGCGCTGTTGAAACCACAGTCCTTCACCAGCTTCTCGATGGCGGGGGTGCTGCTGGCGAAGGGGTAGGCGAAGCTGCGGACCGAGAATCCCCAGCTGGTGAGTACCGAGCGGTCGTTGCAGATCTGGCGCTTGGCCTCGGCCGAGCCGATGGTGGGCAGGTCGGGGTGGTTGACGGTGTGTCCACCGATCTCCTGCCCGTCGGCCTTCAGCTTGTCGAGGTTCGCCCTTGTCATAAAGCCGGCGCCACCGACATACCCGCTGGTGATGTAGAACGTGCCCTTCAGCCCGTTCTGCTTCATCACCGCCTCACCGGCCATCTGGTTGTCGTGGCCGTCGTCGAAGGTAAGACTCACGACCGTCTGGGGGGCCGCAGCCGATGCCGCGGTGGCCCCGATGGCGCCCCCCGCGAAGACCAGGGCTAGCGTCACGGCTGCCGCTGCCACGCTGCGTGTGAGCGTTCGCCACCTCGGTTTCGGCGAAGACGCCGGGCGCGGGGATCGGTAACGCTTCGCCTCCCCCTCGCTGGTTACATTGCTCTTCATTATTTTTTGTCCTTCCATCTCGATAGCTCGGAGTGTTGTTTAGGTGTGCCGAGACTCAGTCGACGGTCACCGATTTGGCGAGGTTGCGGGGTTTGTCGACGTCGCGTCCCAGGAGGACGGCGAGTTCACGGGCGAGCACCTGCACGGGAACAACGGATTCGAGCGGCCCCCACTGCTCCATGGCGCCCAGGAGGGGTGTGCCGAGGCTGAGCCCAAGCGCGGGGATGCGGCTTCCCGGCCCCCCGATGCGCAACACGTTGCCACCGCGGGCAGACACCTCGGCGATGTTGCTGGCCAGCCGCGGGTCCCCGTTGTCGATGACCACAACGGGCGTTCCCTCCTCGATGAGAGCGAGCGGGCCGTGCTTCAGTTCGCCAGCAGGGTAGTGCTCGGCCCATCGGTAGGTGAGTTCCTTCAGCTTGAGAGCACCCTCGGCGGCATAGACAACCCCGGATCCCCTACCGAGGAACACAAAGCCACTGGCCTCGCGCACCTCGGCGGCGATCGCCGGGATGACGTCGCGGGAGACCGCGATTGCCTGGGCCAGCAGGTCGGGAATCCTGCCAAGATCGGCGACCTGGCGCTGCGCGTCCCTGCGGGTCATCCGACCGGAGTCGACGAGGGCCGACAGGGCGTACGCGACGCCGGTGACAATCTGGGCGACAAACGTTTTCGTCGCAGCGACACCGATCTCCGGCCCGGCGAAACAGTTGATCACCGAGTCGGCCTGGCGGGCGAGGGTGGAGTGCGGGTTGTTCGTCAGCGCGACGAGATTGCCGCTGATTCCCATCTCGTCGATGGCACGAAGCACGTCAGCCGTCTCACCGGACTGGCTGATCGCCAGCACGAGGGCTTTCGGGTCGAGCACCGCCGTGGAAGCCTCACTCGCGACAACGTAGTCGTGGGGAAGCCCACCGAGACGGCTGAACGCGGAGGCGATGATTCTGCCGGCATTCAGCGACGTGCCGCAGCCCAGCACGGTCACCCGTGAGAAAGCCCCGATGCCGGTGTCCCGCCACAGCGAGCCGTCGGCGATGCGGGATCCGAGCCCGTCCAGGATGCGCGCGGCCACCTCTGGCTGCTCGTCGATTTCCCTGTCCATGTAGTCGGCGTGGTGTTCGAGTTCGTGCACGGCGCTCGACCAGGTCTTGCGGATCGGCCGGGGTGCCGAGGTCGGCTCGCCCGCCCGCGTCCAGCCGAGCGTTTCCGCAATCTCAACCACGTCACCGTTACGCAGCGCCCAATAGTCGTCAGCCCATTCGGCGATCGCGGCGATGTCGCTCGACACCAGGTCGCCGTGGGTTGTCCTGGCCACCAACAGCGGGGAGCGGTGCGCGGTGGCGACCATCCCGCCGGTCTGGCTGTCCAGCACAACCAGGGCCCACGACCCCTCCAGCGCGGTGATCGCCGTGGAGACGGCGGCCGCGAGCCCGGGGGCTTCCCCGGTCGCGGCAGATGGCGCCATTGCGTCCTCCACCAGGTGCGCCACCACCTCGCTGTCGACGTCGGACGAGAACCGGTGACCGGCGGCGGTCAGCCGCCCACGCAGGACATCGGCGTTCTCGATGATGCCGTTGTGCACGATGCTGAGGCGGCCGGAGCAGTCGGCGTGAGGGTGGGCGTTGCCCGGGGTCACCGCGCCGTGGGTTGCCCAGCGGGTGTGGCCGATCCCCGTGCCCGTCAGCTCCGCTGGAGGAAACTGGACGAGTAGGGGAGCGAGGGACGCCACCCGGTTGACCGACTTCACCGTCGCCGCCGTCCCTGCCGTGGTGCGGATCGCGACCCCGGCGGAGTCGTATCCCCGGTATTCCAGTCGTGACAGGGCGTTGAGCAGGTAGTCCGCCGCGATGCCGTCGGTGCGGCAGGCGACGATTCCACACATCAGGCTCTCCTCAGGCTGACCGCCGGGATGGGCGGGGCCGTGACGAGGGTCAGGCGCAGCGCGTCGGCTTCCGCCGTCGCCTCAGCGTCGGCCGCGATGCTGGCCGCTACCCGACGGATGATCTCATCCAACGGGGTGGCCGGCACAAAACCGACGAGGTTATTGGCCTTGGTGTTGTCCGGCACCCGGCGGCGCATGTCTTCGAAGCCGGGAGCGTAGGCGTCCTCGTAGGAAATCAGGGTGACCTCGCTTGAGCTTCCCGTGACCTTCACGATGCGGGCGGCGAGGTCGAGGATGGAGACTTCCTCCGCCCCGCCGAGGTTGTACGCCTGGCCGTAGGCCTCGGGGGTCTCGGCGATTTTGACCATCGCAGGCACCACGTCGCCCACGTAGGAGAAGCAGCGGGTCTGGGTGCCGTCGCCGAACACCGTCATGGGTTCATCGCGTAGCGCCTGGCCGACCAGGTTCGGCACCACCATCCCGTACCGGCCCGTCTGGCGGGGGCCGACCGTGTTGAAAAGCCGCACGATTGCCACCTCCAGACCGAACTCGGTCCAGTAGGCGTGGGCGAAGGCCTCGTCGATCCCCTTCGCTGCGGCGTAGGTCCAGCGCGACAGCAACGGCGACCCGAGGATGCGGTCGGAGTTCTCGTGCAGGCGATCCGCGGTGTTCTTCCCGTAGATCTCGCTGGTCGAGACCAGCAGCAGGCGTGCCCCGTGATCGCGGCAGGCGTCGAGGATGTTTTCCGTCCCGTGGATGTTGGTGCGGAGGCTCGTCAGTGGTTCTTCCACGATGAGGCGCACCCCAACGGCGGCCGCGAGGTGGAAGACCCGGTCAGAGCCCTGGACGACCGAGTTCACCACACCTTTGTCGAGGATGGAGCCCGTGACGACCCTGAGATGGGGGTTGTTGCGCAGGGCCAGCAGGTTCTGCGGGCTGCCGGTGGACATGTCGTCGATCACGATGACGTCGTCACCCTGGTCGAGCAGGTATTCGACGAGATGGCTGCCAACGAAGCCAGCGCCGCCTGTTACTACTGTTCTCATGTTCTGTGTTTCCGTTTCGATGGAGCTGTGGGGCTACAGGAGGACGCTCTGCGGAAGTTCCGCATTGCGATAGGTCGCGTCGAGCACAAGCTGGTCGGAGCTGACCCAGGCCAGGTCTCCCCCGGTGTGCCGGGTGTGCAGAAGCACCAGGTCGGCGTCGAAGACCGCCGGGTCATCCATCGCGTTGAGCACCTGCCCGTTGGGAAGAGCGAGGCTCGAGTAGTGAGGGTCGACGAACCCGACGTGGGCCCCGCTGTCGTAGAGGCCGGCGAGGATCTCCAGCGCCGGCGACTCACGCAGGTCGGCCACATCGGGCTTGTACGACACACCGACGACCAGCACCCGGGCACCACCGAGGCCAATGCCGCTGTTGGCGAGCAGCTCGCGAACGCGGTCAACAACCCGGGTGGGTCGTGCCGCGATCTCCGTCATCGCCTGGGTGATCATCGGGGCCTGCACGTGCTCCTTGCGCAGCTGCCAGAGCAGGTAGTGCGGGTCGCAAGGGATGCAATGCCCACCAACACCCGGGCCGGGCAGGAACGGCATAAAGCCGTAGGGCTTGGTGGATGCCGCGGAGATGACGTCGGTGACGGGAATCTCCAGGGCGCGGCAGATGTCGGCGAACTCGTTGGCCAGCGCGATGTTGACGGCACGGAACGTGTTCTCGAGCAGCTTGGTCATCTCGGCGGTTGCCAGGGACGCGACGCGGTAGACGCTGGCCGCGTACTTGCTGATCAGAT
The DNA here is from genome assembly GCA_025463465.1 of Glaciihabitans sp. Taxonomy (GTDB): domain Bacteria; phylum Actinomycetota; class Actinomycetes; order Actinomycetales; family Microbacteriaceae; genus Glaciihabitans. Next base: position 19,914 of record JAODAO010000277.1, read on the forward strand.
CAACCGCTGCCTGCTCGCAGACGGGAGTGGCTCCACCGACAACACGGGGCACGTCGTCGTGCGCCACGTCGTCGACTCCCGGGTTGATCCGCTCGGCACTGAAGGCGACGAACATGTCGACGCCCATTTCGAACCCGCGGGCGATGAGGGGCTTCACCAGGAGGTCGGTGGTGCAGCCCACGTAGCTCGTCGACGTGAGCATCGCCAGCTGTCCGGGAACCGCGCGGTCGACCACCATCTCACAGGCCGAACGCAGGATGCGCAGGTCCGGGATCAGGTGCTCGTCCACCGGGGTGGGAACGCAGACGATGACCGCGGCGGCCGAGGACAGCAGCGAGGGGTCGGTGGTGAGGTGGAAACGGGGGTCCTCGAGGGCTCCGCGCAGTCGAACGTGGTCTGTCTCGAGGAGGTCTGCCTCCTGGGAGCGGATCACGGCCAGTCGTTGTGGGGACACGTCGAGGGCGAGAACTCGGCTACCCGAGTTGTGGAAGGCAAGGGCGGTGGGCAGTCCGACGTAGCCGAGTCCGACGATGGCGACATCGAATTCGAAATCCGTCGCCGTCCGCTCGCGCACTGGGTCGAGTCGCCATACAACCGAATCGGGTGTTTCGGGCTTGAGGGCGGTATCAAAAGTGGTCACTAGGTGTTCCTGACTTCTCGTTCTGCGGCAATTCGCTGCGAGAAAGCCCGGCCGACCTAGGTGCTTGATAAACGGTAAGCGTCAAGCGACAGGGTCATCGTTGCGTCGGGTATCGCAGCGGTGCATTCGTTCAATATGCAGTGGTCACACCTTCGCTTTCGGTTGCGAGGGCGGTCAATCCGAAAACGCAGGAATGCGGTTAACGCGTGTCCCCCTCGGCCTTGTAACCGAGATGTTTTCGGGAAATGCGGTGCCCCGCACGACATTGCGGTGACTGCGGAACACGGTCGGATTAGGTTGAGGGCGACAGCGGTCTCACCGGGGCGGAGCCGTCGTCCACGCTTACCCGCGATCCTCCACCCGGTCCCCGTCGACGGAGTTAACCCGATGTTTTCCTTAGTTGTCCTTGTCATCCTCCTTATCGGGGTGAACACAATTGTCTGGTCGTCTGTTGGCCTCGCCCGCGTGGTCGCCTCACGCCGCGCGCACCGCCCGTCCGGTGTGGCAGCGCCGGGCAGTGCCCCGGGTTACCGCATCCCCCAGGTATCCGATGTCGCCGTGGTGATCGCCGCCCACAACGAGGAGATGGTGATCGGAAACACCCTGCGCTCCCTGGAGCACCTGGTGAAACCGAGCAACATCTTTGTGGTGTCGGATGGTTCGAAAGACAAAACTGCGGCCATCGCTCGGCGGCACGGGGCCCAGGTCCTAGAGCTGCTCGCCAACCGGGGCAAGGCGGGCGCGATCGTCGAGATCCTCAGCGCGTACCGGATCGCCGACAGCTTCGAGGTGGTGATGCTGCTGGACGCCGATACCCAGCTGACCCCCGGCTACTTCGAGACCGGCCTGCCGCTCTTCTCCGACCCCGGTGTCGTCGCCGTAGCCGGCCGGGCGAGCACCCTCACCGCCACACGGAGCCAGACCCGCCTGGGGCGCCTCCTGGTCGCCTACCGCGACCGCGTGTACATCGCGATGCAGTACCTCTTCAAGTACGGGCAGGCGGCACGGCGGGCCAACGTTGTTTCCATCGTCCCCGGCTTTGCCAGCATGTACCGCAGCCGGGTGCTCGACCAGATCGACATCGCCGCGCCGGGGTTGAAGATCGAGGACTACAACATGACCTTCGAGATCCACGCGAAGAAGCTGGGGGCGATCGCCTTTAATCCGCAGGCCGCCATCGCGGTCACCCAGGACCCGGACAAGCTCGGCCAGTACATCTCCCAGGTCGAACGCTGGAATCTCGGTTTCTGGCAGACGGTGGGTCGCCACCGCTTCCGGTTCGAGAAGTTCTGGCTCAGCCTCTCCCTGTTCATCGTCGAACTGACCCTCAGCAGCGTTGTGCTGATCCTGCTGGTCCCAGCGCTGCTCATCTCGCTCACCGCCGCGGCCATAACCGCCCTCGGGGTAGACCCGTCCGGCAGTTCGCGGGTCGTCACCGACCTTCTGCCACCCGTGGTCATCATTCTCGGCATCCTCATCCCCGACTTCCTGCTGACCGTGCTCGCGGCGATCGTGGCGAGGAAGCCCCAGTACCTGCTTCTCGGGCTGTACTTCCCGCTCCTGCGCATCCTCGATGCCACGCTGTGCCTGCGCGCGTTGTTCGCGGCGCTCGGATCGGACACCGCGCCCCAAGGAAAATGGAAGAGTCCAGAGCGTCGCAGCATCGAGACGGTACCAGCGAGCACCCTGCGACCGGGCGCCGTCGAAGTGAAGCTGCCAGCGTCAGCCAACTAGACAGCGCGGTCCTGTCCCCGTCGTCGAGACGGAGCCAGGAACCGCGCTGGTGACCGCGCCTGCTACGCCTGCAACACCGCCGCACAGGCGACGACAGCGCAGGCGTCGTGGCTTCCGCTCGGCGGAGTGTTAGTTGAGCAGCGCGGCAAGGTGCGATCGGGAACGCGCTCCGACCTTGCGATAGATGTGGGTGAGGCGCAGCTCGACGGTGCGCAGCGAGATGTAGAGCGCCGCGGCGATCTCCTTGTTGCGGTAGCCCTCACGCACCTTCTCCACGATGAGTTGTTCCTCTTCTGTCAGCACCCCCAGGGCGGTGATGACGTCCGTTTCGGGGGTGCTCCTGGCCTTGCTCGCGCGCAGCGACCATGATTGGGCGCCCGCGTTGCCAAACGCACTGCGGGCGGCGGCGAGGGACTTCTCACTTTCCCGACCGAAACCGAGCCGAGCCTGCGCTGATGCGTAGTTCGTCAGGGTGCGTCCCAACTCGAAGGCGGAATCGGTGGGCCCGAACAACTGAAGTGCCTGGCGGAAGAGTGAGAGGCATTCGTCGTCAGACGCGGTGAGGGCGCGGCCGCGCGCCAGGGCGAGGGTGAGCCAGCGAGTGGGGAACCGCAGCTGCTGGGCCTCGAGGGTTTCGAGGACGCTGCGTGCCTCGCGAACCCGCTTGGTGGCGACATACGCGTCCATCAGGTCGATGCCCGACCGCAGCAGTGCCGGGTTGGTGAAGCGCTGGCCAATGACGTCGGCCGTCTCAAGCAGGCGGGCAGCTTCGTTGAAGTCGCCCTCGGACAGGAATGTCGCGCCCTCAAGGGAGAGCACCTGGGCGGCGACCGCGGGATTGCGTTCGCTCAGCGTCTGCTCCATACATTCTTCGAGCGTCGATTTCGCGTCGAGACCCTTACCGGAGGACTGTTGATACCAGCCGTGCAGCAGCAGCCGCGAGCTTTTGCTGCGTGCCTCGCTCGAGGCGGTGGCCAGCCAGTCCTCGACGGCGGTGCGGGCGCGGTGGAAGTTACCACCGCGCACCTCGTTGACCGCCAGCTGGTAGCGCGCGGCTTCCAGCCACAGCGGTGCCGCCGTTTGCGGCTGGTTGAGCACAATCGTGAAAACGTGTCTGGCCCTGGCGTACTGCTCCCGGAACATCAGGGTTTTACCGAGCGTGACCAGCGCGGGCACCGGCATCGACGACACCCTGCCAGAATCGACAACGTCGGCCAGCGCCGCGGGGGACTCGGCCGGGGTGCCATCGATCGCGTCGACCAGATCCTTGATGGCGGCAAGCTCGTCCTCGACGGCGCTGTGGGAGCCGTCGCCGTTGGCCTGGTCTGCTCGGGACTGGTCTGCTTGGGTTTGGTCTGATTGGGTTTGGTCTGCGCGGATCTGCTCGGCCCTCGCGAGGTAGCGTCGGGCCTCCTCAATCTCCCAGCGCTCGGCGTGGAAGGTCGCGGCGATGCACAACAGATCGGTGGCCCCTGCCGGGTCCTGCCCTGAGTAGATGCTCAGTGTCGCGTCGATGTCGTTGGTGGGCACGAGGTGGTTTTTGGCGTAGGAGATCCGCACCAGCAGGGCGGCCAGTCGCATACTCAGTTCGGCCGACGTTGACTCGTACCGTCCCAGCTGGGCGTAGCGGAAGGCGAGATCCAATTCCGTCTGGTCAAGCAGCACCGCCGCGAAGTCGATCAGGGCGGGCAGGTGGTTGGCGACCGAACCGGCGACGCGAATGGCGTGCTCGGCGAACTCGACAGCGGTTGCGACATCCCCCTCGCCGGCGATCTCGGTGGCGTCCCTCAGCAGGGTGTTCGGGGTATCACCGGTCGGCGAGATGAAGCTGGTGTGCCATTCGACCATGCGGCTGTCGTGCCCCTGGTGTGCCTCGGCCATTTTGCGGTGCAGTTCTCGACGAGTGCGCGGCTCGAGGTTCCAGTAGAGCTGGGCGCGCAGCCGACGGTCGCGGACCTGCACGCAGTGGCCGCGCATCGTGACAAGGTCGGCGTAGGCGAGGTCTTCCAGCGCGTCGCCCTCGTCGGGCGCCCCGGACACCAGCGCCGCCACGTTGCTGCGCGGTGCGACACAGAGCAGGTCGAGCATGGCACGCTCGGCACCGTCGAGCCCGAGGAGGGAGGAGTCGCCGAGGGAGTGGCGAGCGCCGGCCGGGCGGAACGGGAGCACAAGGGGCTCCCGGCCCTGGATTTGCAGGGGGCCGAGCAGGTGGATGCTTTCCACGATGGCCAGCGGGCTGCCCCCGGCCGCGTCAGCGACGATTCGAACGGTTCCCGGGTCGCTTGCGGCGCCAGCAGCGGCGGCTGCCAGGGTGCGGCTTTCGGCGTCGGACAGCGGTGGAAGGTCGAGCCGGCGAAAACTGGACAGCGGGCTGGATGAAGGCACGTCGGTGGCCGTCGCAACGAGGCGGATGCCGGTGCCGGCGAGCCCCTCCGCCACAAAGCTGAGCAGGATCTGGCTCTCCGCGTCCATCCGGTCGATGTCGTCGACGAGAACAAGGACGGGTTCCGGAAGCAGAGAACGCAGGGTGGAGAGCAGGTCGCGGGCGGCCTCGAACGTGTCGACCCGCTCGGCTGAGCGGGGCGTGAACCGTCCGAAGAAGTCGGCGCTGGAGACGTCGTTGACAAAGGCGAAGACGCGCGAGAACCCCGACATGGGCCACGCGGCTTCCGCCGACATCGTGTGCACAAACACCGACCGGATGCTGGACTCAGACTGGGCGCATTCGAGCAGCCGGGTTTTGCCGCTGCCGGCGTCGCCGACCACCAGCAGGGCGCTCTCGCGGGTGCCGCCGGCGACCTGGGCGATGCGCGCCATCTCGTCCCGGCGGCCCACGAACTGCATGGAACTCGATCCGACGAGGGGTGAGATGCCGAGGTCGGGGGCCGTGGTGGCGATGGGGCCGGTGTGCAGAGTGGGGGATGCCGCATTGGCGGCGTAGAGGGGACTCATCGCATCCACCCCGCAGCAGCGGCACCGACAGCGTGTCGCTGGTCGGGAGTGCAGTTGGTGGTGGGTCGGGTACAGCACGACCGGGTAAGAGAATTCGCCATCACTGTCAGGGTCCTGTGAATAGGTAAAAGATCGTCTCGCCCGCCACCACAATTCGGGTAAACGCGATCGGCAGGCCGGGTGTCAACGGCGACACCCGCCTTTTCATTGTGTACCCCAGCCACGCGCCCACATATAAGACGGGGACCCCTTGCGCGGGCATACGGGGTGGGTTATTGGAACCGCAACGCCCCCGTTGCGGGGGCGTGGGGAAACCCGCCAATGCGGTGTTTATTCTCGCGCGGGCGATGCGGTTTCGCCCTATCGTCGGGATACGCAGAGGGCCCCGCGCGCCGCGATTGGGCAGCGTGCGGGGCCCGTGCAGTGCGGGTGTGACCGGGTCAGACCGTGGCGAGATCCAGGCCGAGGGCCGCGGCGACTCCTGCATTGGTGACACGGCCCGCCTGCACGTTCAGGCCTTTGGCCAGTGCCGCGTCCGCGCCGGTGGCCGCCTCCCAGCCCTTGTCGGCGAGAGCCACAACGTAGGGAAGGGTCGCGTTGGTGAGTGCGCGGGTGGATGACTCGGGAACGGCGCCGGGCATGTTGGCGACGCAGTAGTAGACGGCGTTGTGCACGGCGAAAGTGGGGGCATCGTGGGTGGTTGCGCGTGAGCCCTCGAAGCATCCGCCCTGGTCGATGGCGATGTCGACGAGGACGGCGCCGGCCTTCATTGTTGCGACCATCTCATCGGTGACGAGCTTCGGGGCTGCCGCCCCGGGGATGAGTACGGAGCCAATCACGAGGTCGGCGTCGCGCAGCAGCTCGGCGATGGCGAACGGGGTGGAGTGGCGGGTCTGGATGCGTCCGCCGAACTGGATTTCCAGGGCACGCAGGCGCGGAAGTGACACGTCGACGACGGTCACGTCGGCGCCGAGACCGAGCGCGTTGGCCGCGGCGTGCTCGCCGGCGACCCCGCCGCCGATCACCACAACCTTGGCCTTGGGGGTTCCGGGAACGCCGCCGAGGAGAATGCCCCGGCCGCCGTTTGAGCTCATCAGCTGGTACGCGCCGACGGTGATCGACAGGCGCCCGGCGACCTCGCTCATCGGGGACAGCAGCGGGAGGCTGCGGTCGGGTAGCTGCACGGTCTCGTAGGCGATCGCGGTGGTGCCTGAGGCGATGAGGGCATCGGTGAGGGCGCGGTCTGCCGCCAGGTGCAGGTAGGTGAAAACGACCTGGTCGGCGCGCAGGTAGCCATACTCGGACGCGATGGGTTCCTTCACCTTGAGCAGCAGGTCGGCGACGGCCCAGACCTCCTCGGCGGTGGGCACGATGGTGGCGCCGGCTGCGCGGTAGTCGGCGTCGAGAATACGGGACCCGTTGCCAGCGCCGGACTGGATAACAACCTCGTGGCCGCGGCGCACCAGAGCGTCGACACCGGCCGCGCTGATGGCGACGCGGTTCTCGTTGTTTTTGATCTCGGTGGGGATGCCTACCCGCATCGGTGTCTCCAGTCGTTTGGCCAGGTTGTCGCTGGCGTCTGTGAGAATAAGCTTGAATCGTGTTCGTTTCAGGCGCGTTTCTTCCGAAGAACCTTCGTCAAATTCGCCAAAAGCGGTGAAATCATCCACCAGGGAGACGCAAATTGGCTGATCCAACGAACATCGTTCGCGGCGAACCGCTGCTCGACGACCTCGATCTACGTATCATCGACATTCTGCGCGCCGACGGCCGAATCTCCAATAGCGCCCTGGCCGAGGCGGTGGGGGTGGCCCCCTCCACCGCCCACGTTCGACTTCGCTCGCTGATCGACCGTGGGGTGATCACCGGGTTCCTCGCCAGCATCGACCAGCGCAGCCTCGGCCTGTCGCTGCAGGCGATCATCGGCGTCACCCTGCGCCCCGGGGCGCGCCAGGAAAGCATCACCCGGTTCTCTGAGGAGGTGCGCAAACTGCCCCAGGTGCTTCAGGTGTTTTTCCTCGGCGGCTCGGACGACTTCATTGTGCACATCGCCGTGCGCGATAGCTCGGCGATCCGTGAGTTCGTTGTGGAGCACCTCTCCGCGCAGCCCAGCGTCGCCTCGACCCGCACCAGCATCGTGTTCGACTACCACCGCAACGGCGTGGCCGGGTCGTTCCAATAACTTCGTCCCGCCAATAGCCCGGTCGCACCGATAGCCCGGTTGCTCCAGTAGCGGAGTAGCTACAGTGCGCCCGCCTCCAGGGTGATGACGACCTCGTGACCGTCGGAGCCGACGGTGACGGTGATAGCGCCAACTCCGGTGGGGCGGATGATGGCGAGCGCCCGACCGTCGAAGGTGCTGCGGGTGGCGGCGTCGAAGCGTTCGGCTGTTTTCGGGTTTCCGCTGCCGAAGCCGACAAGGACGCCGGCGCCGGCGACATCCACCTGCACCTGGCGGTCGGAGCCGGTGAACAGCACACCGTTGGCGTCGCGCAGCTCGATGGCGATGTACGCAAGGTCAGTGTCGTCGGCGCGGATGGTGGTGCGGTCGGCGGTCGCGGTCAGCAGCGCCGGACCGGTCGCCGAGGTGAGGGAGGTGCGCCCGGTCTCCACACCCGCCCTGTACGCAACCGCTGTCAGTTCGCCAGGGGTGTAGATGGTCTCGAGCGAGGCCAACATACGACGCGTGTCACCGACGCTGCCCCTGGTGACCTCGGTGCCGTCGAGCAAAAGGGCCACCTCGTCGGCGTCCGCGTAGACCTCGACGGTGACGGGGGCGCCCTCGAAGCCGGGCCAGGTCCATGAAGAAACCGAGTCGCTCCATGCCCACGGCGATTGCATGGTGATCGTTTTTCCGTGGTGCTCCGGGCGCAGGACCGCGATCGCGGGTTCGCTGCGCAGTCCGAAAACGATCTCGCGGTAGTACGACGCGGGGCGGCGGTGGCCGGTGATGTCGAGGTCGCCGCTCCACGCGGTGAGATACGGGTATTCGCGCTCCAGCCCCGCAACCGCTTCGGGGTCCTCCGCGTAAGCCGTCGCTCCGATGCCGACCTCGCCGAGGTAGTCCCAACCGGTCCAGGTGAAGTCGCCAATGACGTTGGGGTTGTCCGTGACCAGTGGCCAGAGGTCGCCGATCTGGCTCGGGAAGGTTTCGGAGCCGAACAGGACGCGGTGCGGGAAGAGCTCGGCGTCTGAGGCGTAACGGCCATCGGCGTAGTTGAGGCCGAGGACATCCAGTACGGAGCTGGACTCGGCGGTTCGACGGGTGACCGTGTCCGAGGTGGAGATGGCGCTCATCCCGCCGCCCATGTCGCCCGACATCAGCTCGTTCAGGCCCTGGTCGCTGGCCAGGATGTCGGCAAGGTCGTCGATGACGGCCAGAAACGCGTTCACCCCGTTGGTGACGAGGCGGCTGGGGTCGAGGGTGCGGACGTGCTCGGCGAGTTGCCTGGCCATGGCGGCCCCGTGCGGGGTGCCGACCTCGATGATCTCGTTGCCGATCGAGTACATGATCACGCTGGGGTGGTTCATGTCCTTGCTGACCATCGACTCGAGGTCAGCGGCCCACCACTGGGGAAAGTCGGCCGCGTAGTCGTAGTTCGTTTTGGCCCGCGTCCACATATCGAATGCCTCGTCGATCACGAGCATACCGAGGCGGTCGCAGGCGTCCAGCATCGACGGCGACGCGGGGTTGTGCGCGGCACGGATGGCGTTGAAGCCGGCGTCCTTAAGTAGTTGGATGCGACGCTCTTCGGCGCGGGCGATGGAGGCGGCGCCGAGCGGGCCGTTGTCGCCGTGCACACAGGCGCCGCGCAGCAGAATCTCTTCGCCGTTGATGCGCAGGCCCTTTTTCGGGTCGACGGTGATAGTGCGGATGCCGTGGTTGATGGTGACCCCGGGGGTGCCATCACCGAGGGCGGTGTGCACGGAGTACAGCGCCGGGGAATCGACGCCCCACAGTTCCGGGTCCTGCACGTAGAGGCGCTGGCGCACCAGCGAGGTTGCGCCGGGAGCGAGGGTGACCGGGGTGATGTCGCCCTCCACCGGGGAGCCGTCGGGGGCGGTGACCTCGGTTCGGACATCCACCTGCGCGGTATTGATGCCGAGGTTGCTGAGCGTTGTCGCCACCTCGATGACGGCCTGATCGTGCTCAACCCGAACGGTGCTCACCCGAACCCCGTCCGGCACGATGTGGACGGCCTCGTCGACATGGATGAGGACGGGGCGGTGCAGCCCCGCGCCGGAATACCAGCGCGAGTCCTCGCCGGAGCGCACCTCGATGCGCAGCGTGTTGGCGACGCCGAAGCGGAGATAGGGGGTCAGGTCGACGAAAAAGCGCGCGTACCCATCAGCGCGGTTGCCGGCGAACTCGTCGTTGAGGAACACCATCGCTCGACGGTAGGCGCCCTGCACCTCCAGGCGCACAATCTTGCCGGTCCATTCCGCTGGAACTTCAAAGTCCTTCAGGTACGTGTAGGCGCCGGCGGGCGAGTACGCCCCACCGCCCTTGCTTGGCACATCGGGAGAACGGGCGGCGTCGCGCAGCGCATCGTGCGGGAGGCGGACGGGGGTGGCGACGACGGCGTCGGCGTTGACGGCGGCGAACGGGCCGAGAGGGGTGCGGAAGGTCCAACCGTCGGTGAACGAGGTGGCTGACATGGAATTACTCCAATCGAGCGCCATGCGAGGGTTGCACGGAATCATGGGGAACGAGGATACGAACTCGGGTCAGGCAAGTGTCGTTCACCTGTTGCGAAACTGTTTCGCTACCATTAGAGCGCTATGTGACAATATTCGCGAGTATCACCGATTTGCAAGGTAAAACAGAACGAAACTGTTTCTGCGTGACAGACTAGGAGAGAGGCGCGAAGGAGGCCCCATGCCCAATCCGCGTCGCGTCACGCTCGACGACATCGCCCAGACGGCGGGAGTCTCGAAGGCCACGGTGTCCAAGATCCTCAACCATCGCGGTGGCACCTCCGATGCAACCAGGCAGCGGGTCACGGCGGTGATGCGCGAGCTGGGTTACGTCGCCATCACCCGCGAACGGACCCCCGCCGATGCCCGCACGGTAACCGTGGTGTTCGACAATCTCGTTGCGCTGTATTCACTCGGCGTGCTCGGCGGTCTCGTCGATGCCGCCCAGTCCCTCGGCGTCGACCTGGTGACGAATGTCACCGAATCCCACAGTGGCACCAACGTTGTGCTGGACCGGGCATGGATACGTCGGCTCGCGGCGAAGGGCCACAGCGGCCTGATCGTTGTGACGACCTCTGTCGATTCTGCGCTCGTCGGCGCGTGCGCCCAGTACGGCATCCCCCTCGTCGCGGTGGATGCCCCCAATCTCATCGACCCCTCCGTTGTCAGCATTGGCTCCAACCACTGGAGCGGGGGGATGGCCGCGACCCGGCACCTCCTCGGGCTCGGGCATCGCCGCATCGGCTTCCTCGGTGGCGACGCCGCCGTCCCGGGGTTGCGTGAACGCCTTGCCGGATACCGCGAGGCCCTGGACGCCGCCGGGGTCGACTTCGACCCCCGGCTGGTCTCCGAGACGGGGATGGGCACCGCTGCGGCGGCCCTTCCGGCGCTTCTCGCGCTCGGCAACCCGCCGACCGCCCTTTTTGTCACGAACGACGGAGACGCCATGGGCGTCGTCCGCGCACTTGACCTCACCGGCCACCGGGTTCCCCACGATGTCAGCGTGGTCGGTTACGACGACACCTATTCGTTTCTCCCCTCGCGACCGCACCTCACCACGGTGCACACCCCAATGCGCGAGATTGGGAAACTGGCACTCGAGACCGTTATCGGTATGGCCGAGGGCAAACCGCCGATCTCGTCCCGGCTTCAACTCGCCACGCACCTGGTTGTGCGGGAGTCATCGATCGCCCGGCCCGGTCCAGCCGACAGAAACACCGGCTAAAACGCCGGCTGGGGTGCACGGCTGGGGTGCACGGCTGGGGTGCACGGCTGGATCGGGGATCTCGCCCGTCAGTCGACGGCCAAACGGCACGTGGGATGCCTGAACTGAGCAATTTGCCAGCCTACGCCGATGCCGCGCAGCTGGTCCGGCTAGCGTGTGAGGTGGATGAGGCACCTTATTCACCCCAAACGTTCGGAGTCACGCATGCGTACGCCCCTCGTAATCACGGTCGCAATCCTCGGATCGGTACTGCTGGCATCGTGTGCCGCGACCCCGGAAGCCGATCCGACATCGGGGTCGTCGTCAACCCCCAGCCGAACCGGCACCGCTTCGGTGACACCCACTCCGACAGCGTCCCCCGAGGCCCCCGCCGAGCAGATCGCGGCGCCAGCCGGCATCATCATCGGCGCGCTGGCCACCGACATCGTTGACGCGTCTGGCACCGTGCTCCTGTCGCTCGACTACGACACCGACGGCGACGAAGCCGTCGCGCAGCTCACCGAACTGATCGGCGAGCCAACAGCAACCGAGAACCGCCCGAAGGCGCCGCACTTCTTCGAAACCGACGCCGCCATCTGGGACGGCTTCGAGATCGGTGTGCTTCGACCGGACGAGGGCATCACCACCCCGTCACGCTTCACCGTGCAGGCGAAAGCGGCCAGCGCAGCAGGCCTCACCATTGCCGCCGTCGACGGCACCGAGGTCGGCGGCTCCTTCGAGGCTGCGCAGGAGGGCCTGCCGGTGGACCAGACCTATAGCGACCCGAACTATCCGCCGCGCGCGCTCGCCCTGGAACTGGACCCGGCTATGGCCGCGGACAACGTCGCCTACGGACTGATCGCCACGGAGAGTGAGAGCGGCGGGACCATCGCGATGATTAACGCGCCGGACTACGTTTACGACGCCGCGTAGCCCAGCGAATACCCTCGCCGTATGGCCATCGGGAAACCGGTGGCCATACCTGTTGCGCAGGCCACCCGGCGCGGTTAACGAAGAAAAGGCCACCGGTGGACGGTGACCTTTTGCTCTGGATTGTGCAAAAATCCTTGAGCGGAGCCGGTGGGATTTGAACCCACGGAGGAGTGTAAACCCCTCTCCACCTTAGCAGGGTGGTGCACTAGGCCGAACTATGCGACAGCTCCAAGTGTTGCGAATGCAATCATAGCGATAGCAGGTGGTTATGCCGAATCGGGATTGTTCAGTTCGCCTTCGAGCAGGTGAAATCGGAGGCCAACTGGCCAGAAACCCCGCTCAGCTCCCCCACCCCTGCGGCAGCCACGGCGGCCGGGTCGCCGACGGCGAGGGTGGGGTCGGTGGCGGCATCGGTGCCGGGATCGGTGGCGACCGGGGCGTTCGGGTCAGCAATGGAGCCGATGTTGGCCGTATCCGAAAGGGTGAACGGCTCGTCCGCCTTGATAAAGCCGAACAGTTTGTCGGCCTGGGCGATCACCGGGGCGACCTTGCCCTCATAGAGACCGCCGACCCCGGTGGTGCCGGGATACTGCACAAACACAATGCGTTCAAGGGGGATGTTCCGCAGCGACTGGGCGATCGCGACGAGGGTGTCGAGGCTGCCGAGGCTGGAGGACAGCGTCATGTTCTGGGTCGCAGCGGTGGCGATGGAGTACAGCCGCGGGATGTTCGTCAGCGTCTCCTCGCTTTTGAGCGTGCGCACCAGCGAAGACAGGTAAACCTGCTGCGAGCTGATCCGGCCGAGGTCGCTGCCGTCGCCGACGCCGTGGCGGGAACGCAGGAATGCGAGCGCCTGGGCACCCTCGAGGGTGACAGTGCCGGCGGATTCGATGACGAGGCCCGTGTAGGGGTCGTTGATGGGGGCATCGACGCAGACATCCACCCCGCCGACGGCGTTGGACATCTCGATGACCCCCTGGAAGGTGATCAGGCCGGCGAACTGGATGTCGAGCCCGGTGAGTGCCTCGACGGTCAGCACGGTGCAGGGCAGGCCGCCGTAGCTGAGGGTGACGTTGATGGGCTGCCCGGCCATGGCGCTGAAGCTGCCGCCCTCCGGGTCAGGGCAGGACGGGATCGGAACAACAAGGTCACGGGGGATGCTGACGGCGACGGCGCTGCTGTGGTCCTCAGAGACGTGCAGCAGCAGGTTGACGTCGTTCAGCTCGGCGTTGCCGTCGCCCTCATAACCGCCCTGGTCGAGGCGGGTGTCGCTGCCGACGATGAGCATGTTGTAGCCGCCGGGGTAGGAATCGATGCTGGGGGCGATGGCGCTGAAGTCGAGGTTCTCGTCGCCGACCAGGTCGACGGTCTGGATGTTGCCGTCGAGGCGCAGCAGCGCGACGCCGGCCACCGCGGCGGTGCTGACCAACAGGACGGCCAAACCGGCCCCGAGGAGACGCAGCAGCGCTGCTGCAGGGCTGGAGCGGGTGCGGCGACCGTGGCGGACGACCGTGTAATGGCCGCGGGGAAGGCGTCGACGCGCGCGTGATCTGGTCAAAATGGTCCCCCACGGGCACTGCGCAGTGCTGCTCCGCCGAAAACCAGTTTCGCGGCGACCTAACTCAAACAGCGGAGGGCTAGGGATTCGAACCCTAGAGACATTTCTGCCCACCAGTTTTCAAGACTGGCTCCATCGGCCGCTCGGACAGCCCTCCTATAACAGTTGCGAGTGTAACTGATCTCTGGGGCCGGGGGCGAAACGGCGCTACTTCACCTCGGGGGAGATGGCCTCGAAAATACGGGCGACGCCGTCGTCGAGGTCGGTTGCGGTGACCTCGTTGGCGACATCCTTGACCACGTCGGGCGCCTGGCCCATGGCGATTCCGCGGCCGAATTCGGCGGCCCAGGTCAGCATCTCGATGTCGTTGCGGCCGTCCCCCATCGCCAGCACACGTTCGCGGGGGATGTCGAGGATGCTGCGAACGCGCTCGAGAGCGGTGGACTTGTTGACGCCGTCCGGCGCGATGTCGAGCCAGGCGGTCCAGCCGACGTTGTAGCTGACCTTGTGCAGGCCCATCTGCTCGACGACGTCGAGGAAGTCCTCGATGGCGTGTTCGGGCGAGATGACAACAACGCGGGTGGCGCGGTGGGTGAGCAGGTCGTCCCACTCGACCTTCTGGCTGCCGGCCCCGAGGGCTCCCTCGGGGAAGGCGCCGGTGTAGCGGGAGAGGCCATCCTCGTCCTCAACGGCGTAGTTGGCGTCGCCGAGGCTGGCGCGGATGGTGGTGAGCACCTCGCGCGGCTGGAACGTCTCGACCACGTCGGGGGTGTAGCCGACCGGGGCGTTGGGGTCACGTTTGAGGGTGATCGCCCCGTTGGAGCAGACGATGTAGTCGGGGGTGATGCCGAGGCGGTTGACCACCGGGAGGGTCATCGCGACGGAGCGGCCCGTGGCGATCATCACCTCGTGGCCGATCTCCACCATCCGCTCGATCTGGTCGAGCACGTCGTCGGTGATGGTGCCGTCCTCGCTCATCACGGTGCCGTCGATGTCGAGGGCGATGAGCCAGCGTTCGCTCACTTGCGCGGCTCGATGACTTCGAGACCGCCGAGGTAGGGGCGTAGCGCCACGGGAACACGCACGGAACCGTCGGCCTGCTGGTGGGTCTCGAGGATCGCGACGAGCCAGCGGGTGGTGGCCAGGGTGCCGTTCAGGGTCGCGACCGGGGTCGTTTTGCCCGATTCGGTGCGGTAGCGGGTGTCGAGGCGGCGGGCCTGGTAGGTGGTGCAGTTCGAGGTGCTGGTGAGCTCGCGGTAGGTGCCCTGGGTGGGCACCCAGGCCTCGATGTCGAACTTGCGGGCGGCGCTGGATCCGAGGTCGCCGGCGGCGACGTCGATAACCCGGTAGCTGAGCTCGCAGGCCTGGAGCATGGACTCCTGGAAGGCGACGAGCTTGTTGTGCTCAGCCTCGGCGTCCTCCGGCAGGACGTAGCTGAACATCTCCAGCTTGTTGAACTGGTGCACGCGCAGGATGCCCCGGTTGTCCTTGCCGGCGGAACCGGCCTCGCGGCGGTAGCAGGTGGACCAGCCCGCGTAGCGGATGGGGCCGTTGCTGACGTCGAGGATCTCGTCGCTGTGGAACCCGGCGAGCGCGACCTCGCTGGTTCCAGTGAGGA
>JAODAO010000298.1 GCA_025463465.1 Glaciihabitans sp.
CGCGGGGGAGCTCGACCTGAACCAGTTCCAGCACATCATCTACCTGGCCGAGTACAACGTGCAGGCCGGCGAGGACCTCACCCCGATCGGCTCGACCGCGATCTACCCGCTGAGCCTGTACTCGACCCAGTACGACTCCGTTGACGACATCCCCGACGGCTCCACCGTCGCGATCCCGGACGACCCCAGCAACCTGTCCCGTTCACTGCTGGTCCTGCAGTCGGCCGGCCTTGTCACCCTCACCGACGGTGGCTCCGCGTATTCCACGCTCGACGACATCGACACCGCGGATTCGAAGGTCACCGTCACCACCCTCGAGGCATCCCTCACCCCCACCTCGCTGCCGGACGTCGCCGCCGCAGTCATCAACAACAACTTCGTTACCGACGCCGGCCTCACCGCCGACGAGGCGATCGCCTCGGACGATCCCACCGACCCGAACGCGCTGCCCTACGTGAACCTGTTCGCCTCGCGCGCCGAGGACAAGGACAACGAGGTACTGCTCAAGCTCGTCGACATCTTCCAGAACGACCAGGACGTCATCGACGGACTCGTTGAGGCCTCCGGTGGCACGGCTATCCCGCTGAAGACCCCGGTCTCCGAGCTCGAGGACTCACTCGCCAAGGTCGAGAAGGACAAGGAAGCGCTCGGCTAACGACGCCACTTTCACCGCTCAGCAACACCCGCTTCACCCCGCTGCCGGGGCCGGCTCACCGCCGGCCCCGGCACGGCTTCGTTTCGACCAAAGGACCATCATGCCCATCGTTGCCCTGCGCGACGTCTCCAAGACCTTCCCCGGTCGTGGCCGCACGGAGGTGCCGCTGCGCGCCCTCGAGGGCATCAACCTCGAAATCGAGGCCGGCGACATCTACGGCATCATCGGCTACTCCGGGGCGGGCAAGTCCACCCTGGTTCGCCTGATCAACGCCCTCGAGCGCCCCAGTTCCGGCAGTGTTGTTGTCAACGACCGCGAACTCGCGGGGGTGCCGGAACGGGAACTGCGCCAGACCCGGCTCGGCATCGGCATGATCTTCCAGCAGTTCAACCTCTTCAACTCCCGCACCGTCTGGGGCAACGTCGAATATCCCCTGCAGGTCGCCGGGGTTGCCTTGGCCGAACGTAACGCCCGCATCTCCGACCTGCTGAAGTTCGTTGGCCTCGCCGACAAGGCCGGCGCCTACCCGAACGAGCTGTCCGGCGGGCAGAAGCAGCGTGTGGGCATCGCCCGCGCGCTCGCGACATCCCCCAGCATTTTGCTCGCCGACGAGGCCACCAGCGCACTCGACCCGGAGACCACCCGGGAGGTGCTGGCGCTGCTGACGCGGGTCAACGAGGAATTCGGCACCACCATCGTGGTGATCACCCACGAGATGGAAGTGATCCGCAGCATCGCCCACAAAGTCGCCGTGATGGACTCCGGCCGCATCATCGAGCGGGGGAGCGTGTTCGACGTGTTCTCCAACCCACAGACCGCCGCCGCCCGCAGATTCGTCTCCACGGTTGTGCGCGCTGTCCCGGAACCGGACGAGCTCGCCGTGCTGCGCTCGCGCCACCCCGGCACCATCGTGACCGTCTCCTTCGCCGACGGCAGCGCGTCGCAGTCCGAGGTGTTCCTCGAATTTGCCCGCCAGGGGGTCGCCTTCGAGCTGATCTACGGCGGTATCAACGATATCCAGGGCCGCACGTTCGGGCACCTCACCCTCGCCCTCCGCGGCGACGCAACGGCGATCGCCGGTGCCCTCGCCATTATCCGCAACACCGTCACCGTCACGGAGGTGAACTGACTTGGACGACCTGATCAGGCTCCAGCCGCTGTTTTGGCAGTCGGCCGCCCAGACGCTCTACATCGTGGGCCTCACTCTCCTCCTCGGCGGAATCGGTGGCCTGCTGATCGGCCTCGGCCTCTACTCCACCCGGCGCGGCAGCCTGCTGGAGAACAGAACCGTTTTCTCGATCCTCAACGTGATTGTGAACACCTTCCGCCCCATCCCGTTCATCATCTTCCTCGCCGCGGCGCAACCGCTGGCGCGCGTGGTGGTGGGCACCGGCATCGGAAACAACGCCATCATCTTCACCCTCTCGCTGGCGGCATCGTTCGCGATCGGCCGCATCGTGGAGCAGAACCTGCTCACCGTGGAGCCCGGGGTGATCGAGGCGGCCCGCAGTGTCGGCGCCGGCCCCTTCCGCATCATCGGCCAGATCCTGCTGCCCGAGGCGCTTGGGCCGCTGATCCTCGGTTACGCGTTCATCTTCGTGGCCCTCGTCGACATGTCCGCGGTGGCCGGCTACATCGGCGGTGGTGGCCTCGGTGCCTTCGCGCTGCTCTATGGCTACCGCCAGTTCAACCCGGTTGTCACGTGGGCGGCGGTGCTGCTGATCATCATCCTCGTGCAGGTGGTGCAGTTCGGCGCCAACCGGCTTGCCCGTAAGGTGATGCGCCGCTAGGTGTGTGCTGCTGCGCGGTTCAGTCGAAGTCGAGGCTGAGCTTGCGCAGCAGGATGCTGAGGCGGTCCTGGTCAACGGTGGACAGGCCGTCGAGCAGCTCGGCCTCTGCCTGCTGGAGGGTGCTGATCGCCGCATCCACCCTCTCGCGCCCGCTGTCCGTCATCACCACGAGGATGCCGCGGCCGTCATTCGGGTCGGTGCGGCGCTCCACTAGCTGGCGGTCGACCAGGCGGTCGATGCGGTTGGTCATGGTGCCGCTGGAGACCAGCGTCTGCTGCAGCAGCGCCTTGGGGCTGAGGTGGTACGGGGCGCCGGCGCGGCGGATGGCGGCGAGGACGTCAAACTCCCACGACTCGAGCCCGGACGCGGCGAACGCGGCGCGACGGGCGCGTTCCAGGTGCCGGGACAGCCGGCCCACGCGGCTGAGGACCTGCAACGGGGTGAAATCGAGGTCGGGCCGCTCCCGGCTCCACGCGTCGACGATTCGGTCGACTTCGTCGTGTGCAGGCATCCCCCCATTATGCTGCTGCCGCGGCGGGACGGTGGGCGAATGAACGGATGTGTAACCCGGGCACGGCCTGATCTGGCAGACTTGACGGGCACGAAACTGTGCGGTCCGCCTTGGTGTAATGGCAGCACGACAGCCTTTGGAGCTGTTAGGTCTAGGTTCGAGTCCTGGAGGCGGAGCACTGGGGGATCCCACATTCCACGTGCATTGAGTTTCGATAGGTAGAGCTCAGCCCGAGTGTGCTGTGCGAGTTGGTGGATGTCGGCTGCACAAGCACAACTCACGTTCGCACCGGCGTATGGGCGCAGTCCAGCGCCTCGTTCGCTTGGGATATCGGGCGAACGAGGCGTCCGGGGCATGCGTGGCGCGGTCAGCGGTCCCGGTTACGGCACGAGGACGATCTTTCCGGTGGTTCCACCGGCCTGCCCGAGAGTGTGGGCCTCGGCTGCATCGGACAGCGGGAAGGTCCTGGCGATGATCACGCGAACGTCGCCCGCGCCGGCAAGGTCGGCAAGGTGCGACCTGACCGACGCTCGGTATTCGGTTCCGGCATCCTGGCCCGGCCCATAACCAAGCAGTCTGATTCCGGTTCCAAAACGACGGTCGGAGCCGGTGATGGAGGCGATCCGCGCCGGGTTGGACACCAGCTCGAGCGACACATCGAGGGCTTCGTCAGAGCCGACCGTGTCGATTGCCGCGGTAACGCCGCCCGGAGCTGCGCTGCGAACGCGGTCTGCCAGTCCGTCGCCGTAAAGAACCGGGCTTGCCCCCAGCTCACGGAGCACATCGTGGTTTCGCCCTGCGGCGGTCGCGACGACAGAAGCGCCCAGGTTTATTGCGAGCTGAACAGCCATCAGACCAACGCCACCGGCTCCGCCGTGGATGAGTACCGTGTCCCCCTGTGTGACTGCTGCCGCATGAATTGCGTGCGCAGCAGTCAAACCCGCGAGCATCAGGGCGCCCGCTTCCTCCCAGCCGAGCGCGGCGGGCTTGGGAATCAGGGACGACGGGGGGACGGTGACGTAATCCGCGTATGCGGCCGTGACGGGATAAACGATCACCTCGTCGCCGACCGAGACGTCCTGGACCCCAGGACCCACAGCGGTCACTATTCCCGCGCAGTCCATACCGAGACTGGGGAGGGCCTCGGTGAGACCAGCGGCATCTTTTTCGTCGTCGTCCACCTCGTGGAAGCCACCGCTGTAGAGCTTCCAGTCGAGAGGGTTCACACCCGCCGCGCGAACCCGCACAACGACTTCGCCCACTCCGGGCGTGGGGACATCGACTTCGTACGTGGTGAGAACCTCGGGCCCGCCGAATGTTCGCGGGCGCACAATCCTGGCCATGAGACCTCCGAAATAATCCTGGGCCCAGCTTCTGCTGGGCTACTGCGAAAGCGAGCCGATCAGCTCGGTTTCCATCGTGTCTCCGACCGGACATAACGGGAAGCGCAACATCAACAACAGTGACTTGCGTTTGACACAATAAACAGGTGACCGCAGAACAGCTCGACCTCAATCTCCTCCGGGTCTTCGACGCGCTCCTCGACACGAGCAGCGTGTCAAGGGCCGCGGATCGGCTTCACCTATCGATACCGGCCGCAAGCCGGGCACTGGGGCGTCTGCGTTACGCGATGAACGACCCGATCCTCGTGAGAGCAGGACGCGGGATGGTGCCGACCCCCTTCGCGCAACGTGTGGCACCTCGAGTGAAGACCCTGCTCAACGACGCCGATCGACTTCGCCTGGAGACCGTCGGTGATCCGTCCACCTGGCAGAGATCTTTCTCGATCCGCATCAACGACGCGCTGACCCCTTTCCTTGCTCCGCGTCTCACCCGACTGGTAGCCAAAGAGGCGCCGCACGTGCAATTGCGGTTTGTCACCCAGGCGTCCAAAAACGCCGACCTGCTCAGGAACGGCACACTGGATCTCGATGTTGGTGTTGCCGACCCCGCGCCACCCGACGTTCTTACCTCGGTCCTGTTCACGGATATCTTCGTAGCCGTCGTCTCGGCCACATCAGCCTTGGGGGCCAAGAAGGCGTTGACCGTAGACGATCTCTGCTCGGTGCCCCACGTGTCAGCGTCGCGTCGCGGGCTGGACAGAGGACCCCTGGATGAGGCACTCCAGCGGATTGGGCATTCCCGAAGGGTGATTGCTGTTGTCCCGACCTACGCCGTCGGGGCTCTTATGGCGCTGGAAGACGACATGCTCTGCCTTATTCCCTCACGACTCGCATCACATCTTCAGGAGCGTGGAGTTCCCATCCGCGCGCACCAGGTGCCGGTCGATCTGCCCGTCGCCACCGTCGAACAACGTTGGCACCAACGCGCCGACGTCGACCCGGCATCCCGGTGGTTGCGCTCTGTGATGACGGCCGCCGCCGATCTGCCGGTACCCCGGTGAGTTGACGTCGTCACTCAGTCGCGTGACAGGACCCGTCGTCCGAGCTCTGAGCCGAGCAAAAGATCGATGGCGTCATCAACGACGACCTCTCCCTGTTTCCTCGGGATTCTCCCGGACGCGACGAGGGTTGCCGTGCCCTGCATCGTGGCCGCGAACAGGAGCTTGAAGCGCATCAGCGCCTCGTCATCAACGCCGTCCTCGGCCGTGCCCTCCAGCGAATCGGAGAGCGTGCCGAAAAGCCTGCCGGCCGCCTGCTGGACCGCCCCGGTGGTGTCGTTCATTTTTGCGGCGAACATCAGCTCCATCAGGGCCGCCTCATCGATGGCGAAGTCCACATACGCGTGCCCGAGCGTGTGGAACCGCACCTCGAGCGTGCCCTCGGTCGCGAGGGCGGATTGGACGCGTTCGGTCAGCCGGTCGAAGCCCCGCTCGGCTAGGGCGTCGAGGAGCGCGGTGCGGTCGATGAAATGGCTGCGGGGTGCCCCGTGGCTGACCCCGATCTCGCGCGCCAGTTCGCGCAGCGAGAGCCCATCAACACCGCTGTGCCGAAGCACTACCTCGGCCTGCGTGAGCAGGGCGGCCCTGAGGTTGCCGTGGTGAAACGGTTTGGACATCACCGTCCCAGTGTAACGGAAACTAGACGTTGACTATTTTCTAGACACTGCCTAGTCTGGCGTTATGCCTTCGATACCTCCTCTTTCACCACCACTTCCCGACCTGACCGGACGCACGTATGTGATCACCGGCGCGACCAGTGGGATTGGCCTCGCCACGGCGAAAGCCCTGTCGGCCGCTCACGCCCGGGTCGTCTTCGCCGTGCGGAACACCGAGAAAGGCGCGGCCGTCGCGGCCGCCCTTCCCGGTGAGACGACCGTGAAAGCGCTCGACCTCGCGGATCTTGGTTCTGTACATCGCTTCGCCGACGAATGGTCCGAACCGATCGACGTACTCATCAACAACGCGGGCGTCTCCGTGCCGACGCTGGAGCGAACCCGCGACGGCTTCGAGATGCAGTTCGGCACAAACCATCTCGGCCCGTTCGCCCTGACGAACCTCCTGCTTCCGCACGTCACCCGCCGGGTGGTGTCGCTGTCGTCACAGGCAGAGCGGATGGCGAAGCTCAACCTCGACGACCTGAACTGGGAGCGCACACCGTATAACGAGTCCCGTGCGTATGCCATGTCGAAGCTGGCGAACATCCTGTTCACTGCCGAGTTGCAGCGCCGTCTCATCGCAGCCGGTTCGGCCGTCACCACGGCCGCGGCGCATCCCGGCTTTGTCGCAACCAACATGACCGGGTCGACAACCGGGCTCGCGCAGCTTTTGACCCGGCTTGTGGCGCAGGCCCCCGAAGCCGGCGCCCTGCCCGTGCTGCTCGCCGCAACGGGCGACATCCCGGGCGACAGCTTCACCGGCCCCGAAAGACTCCTGCATATGCGGGGTGGGGCAGAGCTGATTGGTCGGTCGAAGCAGGCGAAAGACGCGGACCTTGCGGCCCGACTCTGGGACGCGTCCGAAGCGATGACCGGGGTTCGGTTCCCCGCTGGGCAGCTCCCGATTCCGACCGGGGAGGTGTCAGCATGATCGAACCAGCGACCTACCTCGTGTTTGGGGCCACCGGCCAGACCGGCAGGCACTTCGTCGCGCGCGCGCTGGCGGAGGGTAACCGGGTCAGGGCGCTCGTCCGTGATCCCGGCAAGCTCTCCATCAGCCATCCGAACCTGGAGGTGCAGCAGGGCGCCGTGCCCGGGTTCGCCGGACTCGACGACCTCTTCGACGGCGTCGACTTCGTCGTATCGATGCTGGGCGACGCTCAGGCCCAGAAAAACGACAAGGTCAACACGGCCTTTGTCGGTGAGTTGGTTCCGGCCATGCGGCGGCAGGGGGTGAGGCGGTTCCTGTACCAGGCGGGAGGGCTCAGTACAGCGCCGGGTCGACGACAGCCGTTGGCGCTCCGGGCCATCCGCACCACCCTCGCTCGTGACTTCAATGGTCAACACGAGGACAACGAGGCGGTGATGGAATACCTGAGCCGAGAGGCCAATGACATCGAGTGGATGGTCCACCGTGCCGGCATCGGATCCGACGGACCTTCCAAGGGTGTTCTTGGGCGGTCGGCCCGCAAGATCAGCATCGCAACGTTCGGAGACTGCGCGGACTACAACTACCGGTTGCTCTCGGACCCGTCGGCCGTCCACACGTGCGACTTCAGCTCGTATTCCGCGGGCTGAGCGGGCCCACCGAGCGAGAGGCCCATACGGCGGGCGTTCCACGGTTCCTTTCCACCACTGGGGCCAGTGTGGGCAGAAAGAGGAAGGACGCCGCAACAGCCCTTAAGCTGGGCGGCAGCACGAGTGTCCGAACCCGTCACAGGCCTTCGAAAGCGAGAGCATGCCCATGAGCATCGTCAGCAAATTCTTCGCGGGAGTGCTTCTCGCCAACGCGGTTCCACACGGGGTCAACGCGGTCCAGGGGCATCCCTTCCCCACCCCGTTTGCGAAGCCGCCCGGCGTCGGACTGTCGTCGCCACTGCTGAACATGGTGTGGAGCACCATCAACCTCGCTGGCGGGGCGGCCGTCCTCCGCTGGTCGAAAAAGACCCCGGCTGACACCGCGTCCCTCGCGCTGGGTGCGGTGTCGATGGGCTTTTTCCTCGCGTGGTACTTCGGCGGCGCGGCCAAAACGCGGGGCGATTCAGCCAGCTGACGCGTCCCGCGCGTCTGGCCGCCCCAAGAGACGTTGTCGCACGCGGCGCGGCTAGTAGCCCAGTTGCAAGAAGGGGTCCGCCGGTGAAAACCGTGGATGAGCGGCGCTCGTACCAGTGTGCGAGGTGGTTGCCGGCGCTGAGCACGTGCGAGCGCATGATGTTGGCGGCCTTATCAGCGTCGCCGGCCTCGAGAGCGTCGACCAGCTCGCGGTGCTCGGCGAAGTTCTCGTCGCGGTGGCGCGGGTTGTCGATGAGCACAAGGGCCGAGACATTGCGCGGGAACGCGTCATTGATCTCGGCGAGCATCCGGGCAAGGCGGGTGTTGCCAGAGGCCTCGTAGACCAGGGTGTGGAACGCGTCGTTCGATCCGTCGTTGTTCGCGAAGGGGGAGCCGGTGGTTCCGGCGGCGGCCGCAGCGAGTGAGCGCTGGTACATCCGGTCGTTCACGGCGCGCAGCTCGGCGATCTTCGGTGGGTCGAGCCGCTCGACGCTTCGGCGGGCCGCGAGGGCCTCGAGCTCGGCGCGGATCTCGTAGACCTCGCGCACCTCCCATGGCACGGGCACCCGCACCACGGCGCCGCGGTTGGGGACGACCTCGATCAAGCCGCCGCTCTGCAGCTGGCGGAGTGCCTCACGCACGGGAGTGCGGCTGATACCGAAGGCCTCGGCCAGTTCCGCTTGTCGCAGGGGAGCGCCGATGGGGATCTCACCCGACATGATCTTCTCGCGAATACGAGCGGCCAAATCGTCTACGAGGGCATTACCGTCGGGCATGGTCACGTCCGGGGTGTCCGTTCTCCTGAAGCGTCGTCGGGATCGCCGACATCCCAGCGGTGGGATTGGATCCAATGCTATCGCCGAATGCGCCGCGCATCCCGTTCATTCTCCCGTTACGCCTTGTAAACGACGTAGACCTTGCGGATCGGTACGGTGACATTCCACTCACCGTGCCAGCCGATGGGGAACACGGCGCTGCTGCCGGCGACGAGGTCGACGGGTTCGCCGCCGTCTTCGGTGACGGTCATTGCCCCCGCGATCACGTGGATGATTTCACCGCGGGTATCAAAGGTCCAGCGTGAGCGGCCGAGGTCGCTCTCCCAGATGCCGGTGATCACCCTGCGGTCCTCGGTGACGAAGTCCACGCGGCTGCGCACCTCGATGGGGCCGTCCAGGGGGACGGCGCTTGGTGCGGCGAGCTGCTTCGCCTCGAGGGCGTCGGCGGGAACATCAAGGGGGGTGGAGGAGATCGTCATGTAACGTATCCTAACTTGAACATATTGGATCCAACAATGATCCCTGTCACATCGGTGCGGAGCGCGTTATGAGCGAGACACGAGAAACACAGTCGGTGCTGGTGCGCGCAATCCGCCAGGAAAGTGTGGGTGTGCACTCGGTCGAACTCGATCCGGTCGATGGGGTCCCAATCGCCTGGGAGCCCGGCGCGCATATCGACCTGATGCTCCCAGACGGCACCGCCCGGCAGTACTCGGTGAGCGGTGCGACCGCCCGGCGCGGTGTGCGCATTGCCGTGCTGCACAACCCCGACGGGCGCGGCGGCTCGGACTGGGTGCACAGCCAGCTGCGGGTCGGCCACACGATCGAGATCACCCCACCACGCAACCACTTCGCTCTCGAACCGGCGAGCGGCTACGCGTTCATCGCTGGCGGGATCGGCATCACCCCCATCCTTCCGATGATCGAGGCGGCCGAGCGCAGCGGTGTTCCGTACTCCCTCGCTTATGCCGGCCGCAGCCGCGCCGGCATGGCATTCCTCGACGAGGTGGCCGCCTATGGCAACGGCGCCATCATCGCGGTGGGGGAGGAGGGCGACCGGCTGGACGTCGGCGCCCTGCTCGGTGGCCTCGTGGACGGTGCCCTCGTCTACGCCTGCGGACCGCAGCGACTGCTCGACGCGGTCGAGCAGGTGCTTGAGGCGGCTGGCCGCGGCCATATCCTCCGCCGCGAGCTGTTCGCCGTGCCGGACGGCGACGGTCTCCCAATCTCCAGCGACAACTTCACCGTCGAGCTCCGCCGCTCCGGCCTCAGCGTCTCCGTCTCGCCCGGGCAGAGCGTCCTCGCCGCGGTGACCGCAGCCGGCATCGACGTGCTCACCGACTGCGAAGAGGGAATCTGCGGCAGCTGTGAAACCGGGGTCCTGGAGGGCGAAGTGGAACACCGCGACTACGTCCTCACCACCCAGGAAAAGGCCCGCAACGACTGCATGATGATCTGCGTCTCCCGCGCTGCCTGCCCCGTCCTCGTCCTGGACCTGTGACCGTGCCGCCGCCGACCGTGAGCCTGCCAACGCTGATTCAGCCGACTGTGATTCAGTCGACTGTGATTCAGCCGACCGTGAAGCGCCGCTGATGTTGGCCCTCTGTGTGCTGATGATCGTCTGTGCGGCGACGGCGCTGGCCCTCGCCGCCATCGATGAGCACCGCCGGGTGCTGGCGCTGGCGAGCGAGTTCACCATGCTCGTCGCCATGGTGGATGTCTGCCTGCTGGGCTCCCGGCTGCTGCCCGCCGTCGTCTGGTCGGCCGCACTGCTCGCCTGTGCCATCGCGCGGGCACCGGGCCTGCGGGCCGAGACCGCCGGTCGATTTTCCTCTGCTGTCCACCTCGGCGGCCTGATCCTGACCTCGGCGCTGCTGCTGCTCGCGGGCGGTTCGGCACATCGGATGACCGGCGGCACGGACATCCACCACGGCGCGGCCGGTTCGATGATTCCGTTCGTCGCCATCGCGGTAATCGCCTACGTCGCCGCCGAGGCCACCGTCACCGTGCAAACGGCGCGCGCCAGGAAGCGCTCGGGATGGCGCCGCACCGCCGGTCGGGCCGGCGCTGCGAGTGCCAGCGCCGTCGCTATGTTCGCCATGGTGATTCTCGGGAGCTGACCACCCGATCCGCAGGCGGATGTCACCTGCTGGAAACATAGCTGTGTAAGTATTGGATCCAATCTGATTCACATCGGATATATTCGAGGAGTTCGTATGCTGAAGCGCGAAGACAACGAGAAGATCACCCAGTCCGACCCGGGCACACCGCTGGGCGGCCTGATGCGGGCGTACTGGCAGCCCGCCGCGCTCCTGTCAGAGATGGCAGACGATCGCCCGGTGAAGGCGATCCGCCTGATGGGCGAGGACCTGGTGCTGTTCAAAAAGCCCAAGGGCTGGGGCCTGATCAGCCGCTTCTGCGCGCACCGCGGGGTCGACCTGTCCTACGGGCGCCT
>JAODAO010000339.1 GCA_025463465.1 Glaciihabitans sp.
GAAGCCCGGTGGCACCGGCGGATCGACATACCCGAGGGTCGCCTTCCAAAACTCCGCGACCGCCCGGGGAACGGCGCAGTCGAACGTCACCTGCACCTGCTTCACGCTCACCATGTAGCCACCGTAGGACGAGCGCGGGGCTCGGTCCAGATCCAGCACTGCGCGGATGAAACTCCACGTCCGGCCCGGTCCGGACTACGGTTGCGGTTATGACAACCACCGCAGCGGACATTCCCGCGCTGCGCTGCTTCCGGTCGGCAGCACGATGAGGCCGGTCGTCTCCGTCTTCATCGGGGGGATGCTGGGCACCGCCGTCCGCCTTGGGCTCGACGCGCTCCTCCCCCACACCGACACCGGCTTCCCGGCATCCACCCTGCTGATCAACATCATGGGCTCCCTCGCGCTCGGTTTTCTGGTGGCCGGGGTCTGGCCGACGGCCTCCGCTACGTTGCGTGCGGCGCTCGGGACGGGGGTGCTCGGTTCCTTCACCACTTTCTCCGCCGTCGTGGTCTCGCTGACCACCCTCGCGGTGGACGGGCAGGAGCTACTCGCCCTGCTTTACCTCGCGCTGTCGCTGTTGCTCGGCTTCGGGGCGGCTGCGCTCGGGCTGTTCCTCGGCGCCCGCTTCGCGAACCGCCGCTCGCCCCGGGGCACCCCGTGATCCCGGCAGCCATCGCCGCGATCATCGCTGGCGGGCTGGCCGCCGTTGTCCGCTATCTCATCTCCCAGGCGTTTGGCGGCCGCGGTTTCCTGCCGTGGGCGGTACTGACGGTGAACCTGGTCGGCTCCCTCATCGGCGGCACCGCGGTTGGGCTCGCCACCGCCGGCGTTATCTCCACCGAGCTGCGCCTTGTGCTGCTCGGCGGAGTCGCCGGCGGGCTGACCACGTTCAGTACCTGGAGTGTGGAAACGCTCCAGCTCGCAACCCGCCAGCAGTGGCAACGAGCGGTCCTGAATGTGCTGGTCAATCTCGTCGCCGGGCTCGCGCTCGCCGTTGTCGGCTACGTGTTGGGCGCATCCATCTAAGACACCAGCATCCCGTCGGCGATGTGGAGGATACGGTCGGCCGATCCCTGCACCGCCTGGTCGTGCGTGGCGATCAGGGCGGTTGCATTCTCGGTGTGCACGGCGGACCGGATGAGCTCCATGATGGCCGCGCCCGTGGCCGCATCGAGTTGGCCGGTTGGTTCATCGGCGATGAGCAGGCGTGGCGAGTTGGCGAGGGCCCTGGCGATGGCAACACGCTGCTGCTGGCCGCCGGAGAGTTCATCGGGCCGGGACCGTCCCCGGCCGGCCAAACCCACGAGGTCGAGCAGATGGGCCACGCGGTCTTCCCGGCGGCCGGCCTCCTCACGTTTCAACCGCAGGGGCAGGCCAACGTTTTCCGCGATGGTGAGGTGAGGGAGAAGACCAAACGTCTGGAAAACGAAGGCCATCGAGTCACGTCGCATCTCGGTGCGGGCGGATTCGCTGAGTCCGGTGACCGGTTTGCCGTCGAGGAGCACCGTGCCGGCGTCTGCGACATCGAGCCCGCTGACACAGTTCAACAGGGTGGTTTTGCCCGATCCGGAGCGTCCCGAGAGGGCGACAATCTCGCCGCTCGGAATGCTGAATGACACATCCTGCAGGGCGGTGACGGTGCTGGCCCCCATCCGGAACGTCCTGGTGAGGTTCTGCACGCTGAGTACATCGTTCATTCTTGTGCCTCCTCGACCGGGCTCGCCGATGCGGGATGCTGCGGCCACACCCCAACATGGTCGCTCTCCAGGGTGAGCCGCACCCGGTCCTTGAGGTGCAGGGCGTTGCGGTAGTCATTCGGAAGCTGCAGTCGTCCCACCCGGTCGAGCACGGCAAATTCCTCTTCGGACAGCATGGCGTCACCGTTGGTGTCCAGGCCGGCCCTGCGGAGGGTCTCCGACGAGATTCTTCCGTCGCGAATCGCGACCGTTCTCCGAACCTGGCTGGCAACGGCCGCGTCGTGGGTGACCACCACAACGGTGCAGCCGAACGTCTCGTTGACCGCGCGAAGAGCTGCGAAAACTTCGTCGCCGGTTTTCGCATCGAGTTGGCCCGTTGGCTCATCCGCGAGCAGCACCCGGGGCGCCCCGGCGAGCGCAACGGCGATAGACACCCGCTGCTGTTCGCCACCCGACAGTTGCGCCGGCCGCCGATCGGCACGGTCGGAGAGCCCCATCGCCCCCAGCAGCTCCGCGGACCGGCTTGCTCTCTCCCGGCGACCCCGGCCGGCGAGGGCGAGGGGAAGCGCGACGTTCTCGGCGGCAGTGAGGTTCGGCAGGAGATTCCGCGAGGACTGCTGGCGGATGAATCCGACCGTCGAGCGTCTGTAGTGGACACGCTCGGCGCCGCGCATGGCAGACAGGTCGTGCCCCACCACCCTGGCCCGGCCGGCGGTCGGGGTGTCCAGCCCGGACAGGATGCCAAGGAGGGTCGACTTTCCGGAACCGGACGCCCCCACGATGGCGAGCACATCCCCGTCCTCCACCAGGAGGTCGAGCCCCTGCAGGGCCTGCACCTCCACACCACCGGCCCGGAACACCCGGACGAGGGAGTCGCAGGCGATGAGGGCACCCGCCCCGAAGTCCTGGGCTTTTCCCGTCGAAAGTGAGCTGGTGACAGTCATGATTCCTCCCCTGTTCGCAGGATGTCGGATGTGGTGATTCGGCGGGAAAGGGGGATGTCGACGAGAACCGCCACGGCGAGGGCCGCGGCAGCGACGCCCACGATCGACAGCGCCAACCACGGCGGGAGCACATAGACGACGCTCCCCCCGGCGAGGATGTCGGCACCGAACGCCGGGCCGGCCACAGCCAGCACCACCGCGGCGGCGATGCTCCCACCCACGATGCTTCCCACCACCAGCGGCGCCAGCTCGCCAAGGGCCAGGGCCACACCGAATCGTTTCGGCAGCCCGAGGGCCGTAAGCAGCGCGAGGGTCCTGCCGCGGCGGCGAGCACCGATGAACGTGGTCACGATCAGCGCGAGCATCGCCAGTATCGCCGTCCCCAGAAGCGACTGCACGGTCGCGGCGGCGACCCCGGCCACAAGAGCGCCGTCACGCGAACGGGCGAGGCTGTCGGCTCGATCAACGACTGCGCCCGCCGTGCCGGCACCGGCGGCGACCGAGCCAGCGCTATCGCCGACGGCCAGCACGGTGGTGGGGTCCAGGTCGGGCCTGGCGAAGCCACCGGGCCGCCCTACTACGGCGGCGTCCAGATAGGCGGCCAGGCGCGAGCGGTCAACAACCACCACCGGTCCGCCGAGGAAGCCGGGTGTGTCGATGGTCGAACCCACCGCAACCACCGGGACGAGCGTTCCGCCGAAGTCGAGGGAGGCGCCGTACTCCCCCGCGGCCCTTGCGGCCCGGGAGTCCAACAGGATCGGAACGGGCGCCATAGCTTGTTCCGCGGTGCCTGGCGATTTCTGCTCCAGCAGCCGGCTGGCCGCTTCGGCATTCTGCCCCTGCTGCTGGCGCGCCGGGGTTTCCGTGAGCAGTCGCCCGTAGTCGTCGTCGACGGCCAGCAGTGTCACAGCGGCCGAGCTCGACGTGCCCTGTACCTTAACACCGTCCAGTACGGCGATCGCAGCGGCTGTGGCGCCGGCGTCCTCAAATCTACGGACGAGGCTCTCTGCGTCGCTGGTCCCGTCGATGCGGACGTCGCCGCCGACGGCCCGGTACGATTCCGTTTCCTGGCCGGCCGCGACGGAGTGGAAAAGCACGAGCGAGGTGATGGCGACACTCGATGCGAGTATCAACGCGACCAGCGTCACAATTGACCGCCCGTCGCGCGCACTCGACCCGGCCAGCACAGCGCCAGCTCCCCTCAGCCGCGACCCGAGGGAGGAGACGGAGCGTGTCACCCAGGAGATCAGGGGCGACACTGCGATGGCGATGACGCCAGCGCACAGGACCGGGGCAGCGAGGGTGAGCGGATCGATCCACACACCCCCCATGCCCGTCCCGGAACGCAGCGCCACCACCGCCGTGATCGACAGCGCGATGAGGACGGCTGCCCCGGCAATCCGGACGGTGGCCAGCCGGGCCGGCGACACCGCTACCGCCTGGAGGAGAGTACTCACCACCGGGGCGGCGGCGGCTGTGCCAGCGGCGATAACCAGCAGGAGCACCGAGGAGATGTCGAAACCGAGCGCCAGGGCGACAGCGATTCCCAGCCCGGCACCCACCAGGGTTACGACGACGGATTCCACGGCGGCGTGCACGGTGACCAGCCCGACCGACGCTCCGCGCGATCGCAACAACTCGACCTCCGGTCGCCGGCGAGCAGCCAGTGCGGTGCCGGAGAGGACCGTGACGAGCAGCGCGACCCCGAGCAGGCCAGCCGCGAGGGTCGACAGCTGCGCCGATGCGGCTGCCGCTGCCACCGGAAAACCGGACATCGCCTTTTCATACCCGGACGTCGCTGCGACGCCGATGGGAGAGCCCTCGCTCAGGGTGGACGCGGACGTCTCGAGTTCGTCGATGCTGTCGCCCACCGCGGTGAAGCGTTGCAGGTCGAACGCCGAGGGATTGAACGAGGTGCGGATGATGGCGTTAGAGACATCGGGAAAGTAGGTTGCCACGCGGTCGAACCCGGCAGCATCACTGAGCGCCGTAAAGCTGGCTCCCGTGCCCGCCCCGCTCGAAGGCGATACCACGGGATCCCATAGCCCGGGGAGATCCACCCAGGACTGCGCCGACGGATTAACCGCGTCAACGATGCCGATGACCTCGAGGACGATGGTGTCATCGATCGAGGCGGTGGGGACGGTGAGGGTGTCGCCGACGGCGAGTCCCGCGGCGCTGGCAGCCTCGGTCGAGACAGCTATCCCCAGCCGCGTCGGCTCCCCGGGTGCTGCGGAGTCTGCCGTGGGCAGGGCGCCATCTGCGAGGATCACGCCCGGCGCTGCCGCAGGATCGAGCACCGCAATTCGCACCAGGACGGTGGATGCTGGGCCCTTCGCACGCAGTTCTGGCCCGAGTAATCCTGTGCTGGTCTCGCGTGCCACCGCGGCGAGCGTGTCGGGCAGCCGGTCCGGCACCTCGCCTCCGAAGGCGATAACGCGTTCCGCCGTTGCGGTGCCGAAGCCCGAGATGTCTGCCACGGGTGTCCTGAGTAACAGGTCGGTGTCCTGACCGGCGGCCGCGACAGCCTCCCTGGCGCCCCCGTTCAGGGTCGCCTCAATGTGTGACGGCACCCCCACCGCCAGGACACTCGTCAGGGCTACCAGCATCACCAGTGCGACGAGGGCAGCGAGGTCGCGGCGAACCCGTCGGGCGACCAGGAGCGAGGAGGCGGTGATCGCCTGAATCTCGAGGCGGAATCCTCGGCTGCGCTTTGGCCGCGACGAGCGGGCGTGCTTGCGGGCGCTCATCCGTCCGACCCGGTCCGCAGCAGCCCGGAAAGCGGCAACCGGCGCTGCCCGGCCGCCACGCCAAGCGAGATGACCGCGAGAGCTGCGAGAAGAGCGACCGGCAGGATCGTGAACGCCTGCCACGGCAGCACAAGGGCGCCCGCCGCCGCTTGCCCACCCGACGCGATGCGTGTGCCCACCGCCCACAGGGTGACCACACCGCTGGCAACACCGATGATGATGCCGGCCAGGGCGATGGCCACGGTGTCGATGGTCGCCACAGCTACCATCCCTCGGGCGGACAGGCCGATGGCCCGAAGCTGGGCGGCCTCAAGCCGTCGCGACCGGGTAACCGCGGCGGTTCGTGCACCGAATCCCGCAAGGGCCAGGAGGAGGCTCGCCGATACCGCAAGGGCCACAAGGGCCGGTACCGATGCCCGCAGGGGTGCCTCCAACATTCGCTGACCGACGGTGCTCGGCGCGATGACCGTGCCGCTGCCGTCGGTGACGACCGGCGGCGGAGCGCCGGGGGCCAACCAGAACTCGTCGGCGAGCTGGCCGGTCGCGGACGCCTGGACGAGGTGGTGCACCAGGGCCTGGCCGTCCACGGCGATGGTCGTTTCACCGCGGGAGGACGTGGGTAGCCCGGCCTCCAGGGCATCCAGGTCGTCGGCGGTGGCCGCCCCGGGCACGGCGGCGATGTCGCCGACCATCCGGAAACTGACCGGTGTTCCTCCGATGAACGCCGTGAGGTCACTCCCATCGGTCGCGTCCAGGTCGTCGGCGAGCTCGGTGGGGACGATCGCTTCAACCGGGGCGAGGGGATCCCAGCCGACGGCACCGTAGGTGACGGGCTTCGAGCCGAGCTGGTTGGTCGCGGTGATAGCGATCTCAGAATCCGTGACGGATACGGCGAAGGGCTTTTTGGGGTCGTTGCTGGCAGACCCCGCCCACCCCTGCGCATCGCGCAGCGATATCGGGCTCCCGGCTGCCGCTGTGGTAGCGGTTACCGCCGACAGCGCGGACACCGTCGAGGTGAAAGTGGCGGGGTCGACGGG
>JAODAO010000358.1 GCA_025463465.1 Glaciihabitans sp.
AGGTGGTGGTGATCGGCGGAGGCAACGCCGGGCTGTCCGTTTCTGGTCGACTGCGACGCTACGGGGTGGACGACATCGTGGTGATCGAGCCGCGAAGCCATCACCTGTACCAGCCGATGTTCTCCCATGTCGCCGGGGGAACCGCCGGGGCCAGCGTCGCCACCCGCCCGCAGCAGAAGGTGATGCCGAAGGGCGTCGACTGGATCCAGGACCGCGTCGCCGACATCCTGCCGGACGCCAACACCGTTGTGCTCGAGACCGGGCGGCGCGTCACCTTCGACCACCTCATCGTCTGTCCCGGGATCCAGAAGAACTGGGACAGTGTGCCCGGTCTCGCCGCCGCGATGGCGTCCCCGCACGGCGCATCGAACTACGAGTTCGACCTCGCGAAAAAAGCCTCGACGCTGCTGCGAAACTTCGAGAGCGGCACCGCCGTGTTCACCCAGCCCGATGGCCCAGCCACCTGTGCGGGGGCCTCCCAAAAACCCATGTATCTCGCCTGTGACTACTGGCGGGCCACCGGCCGCCTCGACAACATCAAGGTCGTGATGGTGGTGCCGGACACCACCATCTTCGGGATCCCCATGATCGACGACGAGCTCGAGCGCAAGATCGCCGAGTACGGCATCGAGGTGCGCTACAACAGCGAACTGGTCGAGGTCGACGCCGACAACCGCACCGTGCTGGTCGGCCGGCCCGGCAGCCAGACCAACGAAACCGTTCCATACGACCTGTTGCACGCCGTCCCGCCGCAGTCCGCCCCCGACTGGTTGAAGGCAACAACCCTGCCGGCGGCCGGCGACTCCCTCGGGTTTGTCGAGGTCGACCCGGAGACGCTGCGTCACCGCCGCTACCCGAACGTGTGGGCGCTGGGGGATGCCGCGGCGACCACCAACTCGAAGTCGGGTGGTGCGCTGCGCAAGCAGACCCTCGTCCTGGCCAAAAACCTGGTGGCGGTGCTGGAGGACAAGGCGCCGTCGAACCTCTACAACGGCTATTCGGTCTGTCCCTTCACGGTCTCACGCTCCACCGTGGTGTTCGCCGAGTTCGATGACGAATACGCCCAGAAACCGACCATCCCCTTTTGGAAGAGCCTGGCCCGCGAGCGTCGCCTGACCTGGGTCGCCGACCGCTACGTCCTGCCGTGGGTGTACTGGCATCTGATCCTCAAGGGCCGCGCCTAACAGCGCTCAGCCGGCGGCCGGCACGGAGGCCGCGGACAGCGCGTTGATGTCAGCCAATCGTGCCTCGACGTCTGCCCTGGCGACAACGGCGGCGGCCTCGGCGAGGTCGAGGCTCGCCTGTCGGGCCGCGATGTCCGCGTCCCGGGTGGCGAACGAGTCGAAGAGCCCCTGCAGGTAGTCTCCCCAGGGCTCACCGAAGCTTCCGTCGGGGTTGAGAACGAACTGCCTCGCCTGGTCCGCCGCAGGCTGGGCGTTGTATTCATCCACCAGCCCGGTGTAACGGGAAAGGTCGGCCTCACGCTGCGCGCGGTCGTAATCGAGTTGGGCGCCCTCGGCGGCGTTGGCCTGTTCCTGGTTCAGCAGGGCGTCGGAAGCCACCTGGTATTCGCTGTGGAGCCCGTCGAACAGCGCCAGGTCGGCGGTGTGGGCCGCGACTACCGTTGCCCGGTTGGTGAAGACCCGGTCGTAGAAGTGCTCAAGCGCCGGCTCGAACGCCTCGGCGACGGTGCTGCCGAGATAGGCGAACTGTTCGGTGGAGCGGCCGGAGTCGTCGGAACCCACCGAGCCGGCGAAGGCCGCCTGGATGGGATCCTCCGGTGCCACAAGCGACCAGCGTTCTTCCAGCAGCGCGTCGAGTGTTGCCCGCTCGTGATCCGCCAGGCGGGTATAGGCCGCGTGGAGCAACTCATGGGCGGCGGTGGTGACGATCTGGGGTGCCAGGCGTTCGTCGGCGGGCTGGAAAATCGCGATTCGGCCGTGGGTCATCCCGCCCCCGATAAAACAGCCGACGATGGTGCCGTTCTCCGTGCCGTCCTCCGTGTCGGAACACACCTCAAGAATCTCGGCTCCCGTGAGCAGCTCCGGGCGAGCGTCCACAAGGATGTCCCGGCCTTCCCCCGTGAGGTTCAGCTGCTCGGCCACCCCCGTCATCTGCTTCGACATGGCGAAGGGCCGAAGCGCGGAAATGGGGGATGATGTGCCGTCGGACGGCAGGCTGGTCAGGATGAGGCCGCCTGCGCAGGCCACAGCGAGGAGGATCCCAAAAACGGTGCCTCTTTTGCGCCAGTTCGGGGGCCGTTTCGACGAATACTGCGTCCCATAGGGGTCGGATTCGAAGAGCGTCACGAGCGGATTATGACAGGAATCCAGCCCCGCGTCACCGGCGGGTGACCGCTCCGCTGTAAACCCAGCACTGGGTCTCGGGGCGGCTCGGTGGGGTGAAGCTCACGAGCACACAGCGGGAGTTGAACTCCACACACCGGGCGGGGATGCGCATGGGGGACCCGTTCACCCGGATCCAGACCAGCACCGGGATCGGTTCGCGTGGCTTTTTGGGCGGGTCGGCGACGAGATCGAGTTCCTCCACGCTCAGCGTCTGGATGGCGGGCATGGCATCAACTCCCGCGTCCTTTTTCATCAGATCAGCACGCCGCCCCATGTCGAATCTCTTGTTGCTCACGGGTTCGAAGATATATTCGATTGCGTTCGACATCAAATGCTGGTGCCCCGTGCCAGAAACAGGCCTGATCGGCCCGGCGGTTTGCATTTCAGGCTCGTCGCGATGCGGGGGAAGCGGGACGAACCCGGATGCTCCGTGGTGTAACCAAGCCCCCATCGGGGCCGGCCAGGCGTCAGCTACGAATCGGAGACGACCAAAACGGGCGGTCCAGTGGGCCGTCAGCGATTGAGGAAGAACCCTCGACCGAGTGCCTCCCTCAGGTTCTCCGGGGTGTAGCCGGGGTGCGCCTCCGCGATCTGCCGCTGCTGTTCGAGATACACCTCGCCGCCGCACCAACTGAATTGTGCACCCGCGCTGAGCAGCGCGTCGGCCCGATGCACGGCGCTGGTGATGTCTTCCGCCGCCCACAGGGAGCGCAGGGCCTGGTGGATGTCGATCGGTTCAAACCCGTAAAACGTCTTCTCGTCCGCCGCGAAACGGATATTGGAAAACCGGAGATCGAAGACGGCGTTGAGAACATCCGATCGGAGGGCGGTGCTCACCGCTTCCTTTCGCTGTTTCACCGACGACCGGCGAAGCTCCAGCGTCAGCGCAACACTGTCGTCGAGCTGTTGCTGGTACTGAAATTCGGTGAAGTCCGGTGCCTTCGCGCGGATACGTTCGAGCACCGCCTTCCGCGAAACACCGCCGAAAAGCAGTTCCCGTGAGTGCCAGGACGCGGCCGCTCTCAGCTGGAGGTCCCGGTCCGGCGCGGACGCCAACCGCCGGCTGGTCTCCCGCGTGGTGGGTTTCCTAGTTCGTCTGAACGGCCACATCAGCGGTGGTGTCGTCCGCGATGGTGTCCACAGTGGACTCCGCGGTGGTGTCCCCGGTGGGGTGGCAGCGTCATACGCGAAGACTAACCAACAGTGGGCTCGCGAAACCAGAACCCGTCGGACGCAGCGGGTGTGCTACAAAAACCAGCGGTGCCGGTCGTCTCCGCCCGTCCAGTAAAGTCGTCTCGGCCTGAACGGCCCCGCAACGAGGAGATTTAGCGTGGCATTGCCCTGGAAAATTCACGGCGACGGCAAAAACGTCGCATCCAACGAGATCGTTGCACCGGAGGAGCGCCTCAGCTGGCCGCGCACCATCGGCTTCGGCGCGCAACACGTTGTCGCCATGTTCGGCGCCACCTTCCTCGTGCCCCTCATCACCGGCTTCCCGCCGTCGACGACCCTGCTCTTCTCCGGTATCGGCACCCTGCTGTTCCTGGTCATCACCAAAAACAAGCTGCCCAGCTATCTCGGTTCGTCGTTTGCGTTCCTCGCGCCCATCACCGCGGCAACCGCGTCCGGCGGCCCCGCCGTCGCCCTCGGCGGAGTGGTGATCGTTGGTGCCCTGCTGGCCGTCGTCGGAATCCTGGTCAACCTCACCGGCACCCGGTGGATCGACGCCCTGATGCCCCCGGTGGTCAGCGGTGCGATCGTCGCCCTCATCGGTTTTAACCTGGCACCCGCCGCCCGCGACAACTTCGCGATCTCACCCCTGATCGCCACCATCACCCTGCTGGCCATCGTGCTGTCTGCCGTGGTGTTCAAGGGGCTCCTCGGCCGCCTGTCGATTGTGCTCGGAGTCGCCGTCGGCTACATCGCCTCGGTCGTCGCCGGCGAGGTTGACTTTTCCGCCGTCGGAGACGCCGCGTGGGTCGGCCTGCCCGAATTCACCACCCCGTCGTTCTCCGCCGACAACATCAGCGTCTACCTGATGTTCCTGCCCGTTGTGCTCGCCCTGATCGCCGAGAACGTCGGCCACATCAAGGGTGTTGGCCAGCTGACGAACCGCAACCTCGACCAGCTCACTGGCCGGGCGCTGTTCGCCGACGGCCTCGCCACCGTCCTGTCCGGCATCGGGGGCGGCTCGCCCACCACCACCTACGGCGAGAACATCGGGGTGATGGCAGCGACCCGCGTCTTTTCCACCGCTGCGTACTGGGTAGCCGGTATCACCGCGATCCTGCTCGGACTGTCCCCGAAGATCGGTGCGGTCATCTACACGATCCCCGCCGGCGTCCTCGGCGGCGTCACCACCGCCCTCTACGGTCTCATCGGCATCATCGGTGTGCGCATCTGGGTTGAGAACAAGGTCGACTTCAGCAAGCCGAAGAACCAGCTCACCGCCGGCATCGCCCTGATCCTCGGTATCGCCAACTTCACCGTCGCTTTTGGTGGGGTCACGTTCACCGGCATCATCCTCGGCACCGTCGCGGCGATCGTGGTGTA
Source organism: Glaciihabitans sp. (assembly GCA_025463465.1). Taxonomy (GTDB): domain Bacteria; phylum Actinomycetota; class Actinomycetes; order Actinomycetales; family Microbacteriaceae; genus Glaciihabitans. The sequence goes on from JAODAO010000358.1 coordinate 4,902, forward strand.
CCACCTGATGAACACGGTCGGTCGGCTGCGCGGCACCGACGTGTAGCCATCCCCCTGTCGTATCCAACGAACGAGAGCCGGTCAGCCGCCTGTGCAACTTCACGCTGCATTACAGGGGGATGACCGGCTCTTCGGTGTTTTCGAGAGTGCTTATGCCTCGTCGTAGACGGCGATGAAGCGACCGACGACGCCACCGGCGCGGAGCTTGTCGAGGGCATCCGGGATCTCGGCCTGCGTGATCAGGTTCAGCGGCGGGTTCAACTGGCCGGTCTTCATCAGCGCGTAGAGGGCCTCGAGGTCCTCCTTAGTGCCCGACTTGGATCCCTTGATGGTGAGCTGCTTGATGATCAGCGGGTAGGTGTTGATGGTCGACTCGAGGCGTCCCATTCCGACCTGCACGAGGGTGCCGAACTCGCCGAGCGTCTCGATCGCGGCGGCGGTTGTGGTGCCGAAGCCGGCGTAGTCGACGATGAGGTCGAGATTCAGGTCCTTAAACGCCTCGATGGAGTCGGCGACACCGGTGAGGCCGATCTCGTCGGCGAGTTCGCGGGTCTTCGGGTTGACCTCGGCGCCGTAGACCTCGGCACCGGACAGCGCGGCGACGCGGGCGCCGATGTAGCCGAGGCCACCGAGCCCGATCACGCCGACCTTCATGCCGGCCTTGGCGCCACCGACGACCATAATCGCGTGGTACGCGGTGAGGCCGGCGTCGGTTGCCATGGCGCCGAGCTCGAAGGAGACCTCGTCCGGCAGGGCGACGAGGTTATCTGAGGTGGCGAGGATCTGTGGCCCGAAGCCGCCGTCCCACGCGCCGTAGCCGATGGCGTCGCCGTCGCTCATCACCGGGGACAGGCCAACACGGTCGCCGACCTTCCACTGCTCCATGCCCTCGCCGACCTCGGTGATCACACCGGCGTTCTCGTGGCCGAGGGTGCGGGGGAGGGTGGGGTAGAGCGCCATCCAGCCGGCGTCATCCAGCGTGCTGACGTCCGAGTGGCAGACTCCGGCGGCCTTGACCGCAACAACCACCTGGCCCGGGCCGGCATGCGGCTCGGGTACTTCGTTGAATGCGAGGGGGTTGTTGGTTCCGGTGAACTGCCATGACTTCATGAGTCACATCTCCTAGTGCGTTGAGGGGTACTTCTCTGCTGTCAATGTCCTAATGAACAGTTGACAAGTAATCCTACGTCTCCATTTATCCAACAAATGCCGCTTAGTTTGGGCCTCACAACCTTTCCCGCGTCCCGTGGGCCACGGCGCCATTCCGTCGAACGGCGGTCACGATCGACGGGCGCCCCGGGCAGCGAAGCGCTGCTGGATGAGTACGGCGATCACGATGATGGCGCCCTTGGTGATGGCCTGCACCGAGGTGTTCAGGTTGTTCTGCGTGAAGATGTTGG
>JAODAO010000387.1 GCA_025463465.1 Glaciihabitans sp.
TACATCTGGCCGAACCTGGCGATGCCGAGTCCGTATTGCGCATTGCCCGGCACCGGTGGCTCTGCGCGGGGCTTCGGCGACAGCATCCGTTCCGCCTGCAGTTCCGGGCTGAGTAGCGCACCACCGGCCAGCGCCTGCGCCCACGTGACCATGTCATTGGTGGTGGAAATCGCGGCACCGGCCGCCCACGCCCAGGACGGATTCACATTGGTGTAGTTGTTGGGTGTGAGGGTTCGAGCGGCGATCTCGGCCAACTCCGCCTCGGTCAACTTGGCCGTCTCCATGGTGCTGGTGTTGGTGCCGAACATGTAACCAAGAGGGTGTGGATCTGGCAGGCTGGCGTCCAACGCGTCGGGGAAAGATGTTTCGGCCATCCCGAGGGGGCCGAAAAACCGGTCCTGGAAAACGTCCCCAAGCGATTTGGCCTCCAGCTTTTCGATGATCAGGCCGAGCAGCAGATAGTTGGTGTTCGAGTAGTCGAAGGCCGCGCCCGGGGCGAAAAGAGCCGGCTGGGCGTAGGCGATGTCGAGCAGGTTATCGGTGATCCAGACATGCCCGGGGTCAGCGTCCATCTCCCGGTTCAGGCCGGGGTCGAGGGTGTAGTTGAGCAAGCCGCTGCGCATCTCAAGCAGCTGGCGCACCGTGATGTTCTCCCCGTTGGGGACACCGTCGATGTAGCGGCCGACGGCGTCGTCGAGTTCCAGCCGGCGCTCGTCTACTAGCTGCAGGATCGCGGTGGAGGTGACGGATGTGGTGTTCGATCCGATGCGGAAATGGTCGTCGAGACCGATGTTGGGGCCGTGGCCGTAACGGGACGTACCCTGGTTCACCACAAATACGTCGTGCGGGGTGGACAGGTAGACCACGACCCCCGGTACAAACATCGTGGTGCGCAGTTCCGCAACAAGCCTGTCAAGTTCGACCACGTCGAGGGGAAGCAGTGCCGGCGCGGCGCTGCTATCCGGCTCGAGGCCGAGCGTATTAAGGGGCTCGACCACTGCCGAATTCACCGGCTGGGTGACTACTCCGGGAAAAATTTCGGCATTCGTGGATGCGGCATTTGTGGATGCAGCGCTGGTGGATGCAGCGCTGGTGGATGTCGGAGTCGCGGCCACGGCGGCGATGTTGGTGGCGGGGGTTGCCGCCAGCACGGCGGCAACGGCGAGGGTGGCTGTCATCACCCGGCTGGCCGGGACGGTGCGTCCACGGTCTCGGGTGCGGGATGGGCGGTGGCCGCCATCTCGAGCAGGGTTGAGGTGTTGGTGGGATCGAGCGATAGCCATCACGGATCGTTGTCCAATCATCCACCGCTGGGTGGACGGCTCGCCCCGGTGGGTGCCCCGCCGCCGTGTTCCGTGTGGAGCGCGGCGTCTTGCCGAAGCTTAGAAGCCAGGGGATCCCGACGGGGGCTGCCTGGTCCGGGTTTGCCGCCAGTCCCATGCTCGTCACCGCAAAAAGGTTTTGCCACGTGGAGGGGTACCGGGAATAGATTGGGGCGATGAGCTTCCAGGCCTACATCGACACCATCAAAAACAAGACCGGGCTGGACCCGGCCGATTTTAAGAGGCTCGCACAAGTGAAGGGGCTGCTCGACCCGGGCGTCAAAGCCGGGCAGATCGTCGCATGGCTCGCGGACGACTACGGCCTCGGACGTGGCCACGCGATGGCACTCGTGGCCACCTTCACACCGACGCGGGCGGCGGACGTCAACGCGGACGACCCGATCGGAGCGCATTTCGGTGGGGGGAAGGCGCGATGGCGCCCGGTGTACAACGACCTGGTGGCCGAGGTTGAGAAGCTTGGCCCCGTGGGAATCGCTCCCACCCGCACCTACATCAGCCTGCTCAACGGAAAGGCGAAGTTCGCCATCATCGCGGTAACCACCGACCGGCTGGACGTGGGCATCAAGCTGAAGGGCGAACCGACCACCGACCGTCTTGAGCAATCCGGAACGTGGAACTCGATGGTCACCCACCGGGTTCGGCTTAGCGACCTCGCCGGAGCGGACGCCGAGCTGCACGACTGGCTGCGGCGCGCGTACAACGCCGCCTGACGACACAACGCCCGGCTCCGCCGCCGCCCCACGATGGGTGGGGCGACGGCGACGCCGGGCGTTTTCGGTTCGTGTGTCGGTGTTAGTTCGCTGACTCTCCCGCCGTGGTGGTGCGGCGGCGCAGGCGCCCGACCAGCCAGGCGACCACACCCATCACGAGCAGGCCACCGCCCGCCACAAGGAGCGGGCCAGGGTCAGACCCGGTTGCGGCGAGACTGCCCGACCCGGTTGGGCCGGCCGGGGTGGTCGGTTCGGCGATAGCAGTTGCCTCCGCGGTCGGTGTCGGCTCCGCGCCAGGTGTCGGCTCGGTCGACGGTACGGGCTCCGCCGTCGGGGCTGCGGTCGGCGGAGTGGTCGGCGTTGGCTCGACAACCAGCGGTGCGGTGACAAGAGACCAGTTCGCGTCGAAGAATTCGGCCGGGTCGATCACGCCGCGGTCGCTGGCCCATTCGATAAGAAGCTGCCGAATCTCGAGCAGTTCGTCGTACACAACCGGGGCGTCGGCCACGGCAGGAAATGCCCCACCTCCGCTTTGGCGGTAGTTGTTGACGGCCATCACAAATAGGTCGTCGTCTGCGACGGGGGTGCCGTCGGGGAGGGTGAGCGCGCTGATGCGGGACCCCGCAGGCTGCGAGATGTCGATCACGTAGTCGAGCCCGGAGATGACGTCGTAGTTGTAGTCCGGGATCCCGGTCGGGCGATCCTCGGTGACCGCGTTCGTTCCCGTCTCCGGGTCGAACACCGCACCCTCGACCACCTGGTTGAAGTAGCGGGCCGAGAACTCGAGGTACTCCGCGACCTCGGCACCCGTCAGCTGCACACCACGCAGCGTGTTCTCGTAGATGTAGAGCCCGGCGATGTCGCGAATGGTCACCTCACCCTCGGGAAAGCTGGCGGTGCGCGAGAAGGGGGATGCCTGCGAGATCACGGGAATGTCGGCGTACTCGGTTCCGTCGAGTGCGACATCCACCGTCTGCGCCTGCACCTCGTTGATAAAGTCGATGATCGGGGTGTCCTCGTACCGTGACGCCGCTGCCGGAAGCTCGGTGACGGAGGTGGCCACCGGGGTGTTCACGTAGTCGACGGTCGCCTGGTGCTGCCCGTCGAGCGCCGCCACGAATTCTGCGCTCTCGGTGGCGATGTCCGGCCCGTAGTGGGGAACCACGGTGGGGGCGTTGCTGTCGGACCAGTCGACGTCGAAGCCACCGTCGGAGTTGGCTACGAGGTCGAGGGTTACCTCGGTCACCCCTTTCGCCCAGTAGTTGGGCTGGGTCATCAGCACCTTCTCGCCCGCGACGTTGGTGTACACGACGTTGGGGTTGTCCTGGTGGCTGTGGCCGGCAACGATGACGTCGATTCCGGGAACCTGGTAGGCGATGTTGTTGACCACGTCCTCGTTGAGGTCAGCCGCGTCGTATTCGGCGTCCGGCACGGTGCCCTCACCCGTGTGGGCGAGCACAACAACAATGTCGGCTTGTTCTTCAACGATCGGCACCCACTCCTTAGCCGCGGCGACCATGTCCTGGAACTCGAGGATGCCCTCGACGTTGGCCTTGTCCCATACGCGCACGCCGGGGGTCACCAGCCCGATCACCCCGACTGTCACCTCCTCGCCGTTGATGGTGCGCTCGATCAGCGTGTATGGCTCGTGATATGGCTCGCCCGTTGCGACGTCGATTACGTTGGCACCCAGCAGCGGCGCGGCCAGGTCGTCCTGGTAGGCGGACAACATGTCGAGGCCGTAGTTGTACTCGTGGTTGCCCACCACCTGCGCGTCGTAACCAATGGTGTTGAACGCTGTCGCCATCGGGTGGGTTGTGCTGCCGTCGAGTACACCGGCGGCACCGTCACCGAGTCCGTAGTAATAGGTGAGCGGTGTGCCCTGGATGGCATCACCGTTGTCCAGCACCAGCACAGAATCTGCACCCTTCGCCTCGCGCACCTCGTCCACGACGG
>JAODAO010000401.1 GCA_025463465.1 Glaciihabitans sp.
ACGGACAGTACTTCGGTCCTGCCGCCATCGTCAACGCGCACCGCTTCATCTTCGACTCGCGCGACGAGGGCAGCCAGGTTCGCCTCGACATCCTCAACGACAAAGAGGGCGTCTGGCGCTGCCGCACCACCTTCAACTGCTCCGAGGCCTGCCCCCGCGGCATCGAGGTCACTAAGGCGATCTCCGAGGTCAAGGCAGCAATCATGAAGGGCCGCCCGTAACCGTTAGCCAACGGCCGGCAGCCCCACGGTAGCCGCAACACCAGCACGACAAAATAAAATCAGTTTTCAATACAACGCCTCCAAATCGGGGGATGTCTGTCACCAGGCATCTCTCGATTTTTTGGTTTCCGGGGCTCGCGCCGGAGGCTGGCAGGCAAGTGAGCCTCGAGCCGAAGCCACGTTAGAGCCACCTCCCGCGTTTCTCACTCCGCAAGACGGGCCAAAAGCTTCCATACGAGGCCGCCAGCGCGCTGCTGGCCGTCGTTTAGTCATCCCCCGGACGTTCGAAGCAGCGCAAGGGCTTGTGCGCGTATAGGGGCCCCTGCTCGACTATTACGCGACACAAACGACGTCAACGAGCGCGAATAGGTACGGGTAAATAGAAACGCACGGATATCTACGCGTGGATGAAGACTGGTGGATAAGTACCGATAGGTAAGCGCCGGTAGATAAGCGCCGACGGACGAGTGTCAGCGGAGGAGGACCGGCGAAGGAGTACCGGCGAACAAAGACGGGCCGCGTATTGAAAGTCACGGCCGGTGCAGACACGGCCTGGGCGCAGGTGCAATGTGGTGCGCTGTAAGGCGGGGGAGCGCAGGGACAGCCCGCGCACCCCCCGCTTTTACGTACCTGTCGAAATGGCTTTCGCCACCCCAACGTCCATCCCCCACTTGCACCACGAGCCTCTTAATCTCGTTTGGCACTACATGTGGACAATCCCTCACCCGAAGAGGGACAGGTACGTGTGTCAATTATGGCCGGATTGGTCCTATTGCCAAACACTTTTTCCCACCAGTGGTTGCTTTAGGCCCCACAAGTGGGGGCTTAATGCCCCGTTCAGGGGCCCGCCGATGGGATGCCGTCACCCGGCATCCTGACCCTGCTGGTCGTACCCGCACAGTCAAAACGGGGTACGGCGTTCTCACCGGGCACAACACAACGCCGCCGTGGGCTGCCCACACAGAGAGTCGCGGACGCCCACAACGGCGTTTGTGGAAAGCAGTTTGCGTTTAGGCGACGACCACGTCGGCTTCGGCGACGACGACGCTGGACGCGGCCTCGCGTGCCTCGGCGGCGCTGCGGGCCTGCAGCGCGAGGGCCGCTTTGGCGCGGGCCTCTTCGAGGGTGACACCGGCGAGTTCTGCGCGAACGTCGGCGATGGCCGCCGGCGTCATCGACAGGGTTGTGGCCCCGAGGCCAACGAGCACAACGGCCAGCAGCGGGTCGGCGGCGGCTTCGCCACAGACTCCGACGGGCTTGCCCGCGAGGGCCCCGGCGTCGCCCAAAAGCTTGACAAGCCGCAGAACGGCGGGGTGCCAGGGGTCCTGGTAGCTGGCGACGGAGCCGAGCATACGGTCGGCAGCCATCGTGTACTGGGTGAGGTCGTTTGTGCCGATGCTGACGAAGTCGCTGACCTCGGCGATCTGGTCGGCGAGCACGGCGAGCGAGGGAACCTCGGCCATCACGCCAACGGTTTTGAGACCCAGCTCCTTGCCGAGCGTCACAAAGTACTCGGCCTCGCCGGCGTCGGCGACCATGGGCGCCATGACCCAGAGGTCGGCTTCCGTCGCGTTCTGGGCGTTGACGAGGGCGGTCAGCTGGTCGCGCAGGAGCTGCTCCTTGGCGCGCAGCGCACGCAGGCCACGCAGGCCGAGCGCCGGGTTTTCCTCGTGCTCGGCGTTGAGGAACGCCAGCGGCTTGTCGGCTCCCGCGTCGAGCGCACGAACAACAACCTTCTTGCCGGCGAACGCGGCGAGAAGCTCGGTGTACTGGGCCTCCTGCTCGGCGACGGTGGGAGCCGTTTTGGAGTCAAGAAAGAGGAACTCGGTACGGAAAAGGCCAACACCCTCGGCTCCGAGGGCGACGGCGGCTGCGGCTTCCTTGGGTGAACCCAGGTTGGCGAGCAGTGGAATCTTGGTTCCGTCGGCGAGGGCACCGGCGGTCAGCGGGCCGGAGGCGACGGCGAGACGACGCGCGATGGCTTCCTCTACCTCGGCGACCTGCTCGGCGGTGGGGTCGGTGACAACGCTGCCGGTGGCGGCATCGGCGACAACAATGGTTCCGTCGGTCAGCTCGAGGGCGCCGGTGACTCCGACGATCGCCGGGATCGACTTCGACCGGGCGAGGATGGCAGTGTGGCTGGTGGGACCGCCGTCGCGGGTGATCAGCGCGAGCACCCGGTCGAGGTCGAGCAGCGCGGTGTCTGCCGGGGCCAGGTCGGACGCGACCAGGATGAAGGGGACATCGCTTTCGGGAATGCCGGGGGCCGGCACTCCGCGGAGCGCCGCGATGATGCGCTGCGACACGTCGCCCAGGTCGGTGGCACGTTCTGCCATATAACCGCCGAGTGAGGTCAGCATGTCCTGGAAGGCACCGAATGCCTCGAACACGGCGCGCTCACCGGTGGTGCCTGCATCGATGCGGGCCTTCACGTCATCGATGAGGCTGGGGTCCTGCGCCATCAGCGCTGCTGCCTCAAGAACATCCTTGGCTTCGCCGCCGGCCTTGGCTCCACGGGCGTTCAGGTCGTCTGCGACGTTGCTCAGTGCGGTCTTCACCAGGGCGAGCTCGGCTGCGGCATCCCCCTCGTGCTTGGCTGCCTCGGGAGCCGGCAACGGCTCGGGCATACGCAAAATTGGACCAACGGCACTCCCGCGTCCAACACCAACACCGTGCAACTTCATGACATACCCTCTCGTTTTCCCTTGGGTAGCCTACGCAATAGCTAGGGTGGTCTGTTGCCGGGGATACAGGTCAGCGCACAGGTTGACACAACGGCCAGCACGAAGGCCAGCGTGAAAGTGAGCGGAAAATCAGCATGACCAGCGACAAAAAAGCGTCCGGCTACACCGACGACAAGCGCGTAGACAGCACGCGCACCGACGGCAACCTCCCAGCAGATAAGCAGGGGGATGCGGCGCCCACGGGCATCGCCGGCATCATCGCCAAGGTGATGAAACTGAAGCCCGTCCGCGTTTTCACCAACTATGTCGAGCACCGCGGGGTGCTGCTGGCCGCCGGCCTCTCCTATCAGGCGATCTTCGCCGCATTCGCCGCCATCTGGGTCGCGTTCTCGCTGATTGGGCTGTTCCTGGCCTCGAACGATGCCTTGCAGAAGTCACTTTTCGACCTGCTCGGCACCTCGCTGCCCGGGCTGTTCAGTACCGATGGCGCCGACGGCACCATCGACCCGCAGACACTGCTGAACACCGGCGCGCTCAGCTGGACGGGCGCCATCGCCCTCGCCGGTTTGTTGTTCACGGCCCTCGGTTGGCTCGCTTCAGGCCGCGACGCGGTGCGCACCATCTTCGGAATCGACCCGCTCCCCGGCAATTTCTTCATCCGCAAACTCAAAGACCTCGGCCTCGCGGTCGGCTTCGGCGTGGCCCTGCTGGTGTCGGCCGGCCTCTCCGTTGTCAGTACCGCAGCGCTCGGAACGGTGCTCGGGTTCGTCGGCTTCGACGAAGACTCGCTCGTCGCCATCGTCCTCGCACGCATTGTGGGTCTCGCCATCGTGCTAATCCTGGACACCGTGGTTCTCGCCCTCTTCTTCCGCTATGTCGCCGGCATCGTGATCCCCCGCCGACGCCTGGTCGGTGGTGCGCTGCTCGGCGGTATCGGCCTCGGCGCCCTGAAAGTACTCGTCAGCTACGGTCTCGTCGGTGGAATCGGCAGCAACCCGCTGCTCGCCTCCTTCGCCGTGATCATCGGTCTGCTGATCTGGTTCAACCTGATCTGCCAGGTGATCCTGCTGTCCGCGGCATGGATCGCCATGGGCATGGTGGATGCCGGTATCCCCCTTGATCCGGTGGCCGAGGCGGCCCGTCTCAAAAAGGAAGCCGAGGAGGCATCAGCCCGCGCCGCTGCGGCTGCCGAAGCCGCCCGCAACCGCCCCAACCCTGTGGTACGACTGTTCCGCCGCCTCCGCGGCAACAAAGCGGACAAGGGCGACAAGGGCGCGAAGTCCGACACCTC
>JAODAO010000426.1 GCA_025463465.1 Glaciihabitans sp.
ACAACACGTTCGCGAGCAAACGGGGCCTGTTCGACGCCGCCGTGCAGAGCTATCTCGACGAAATCATCCACCCACGCCTGCGCCCGCTGCAGGCGGAAACCGTTGGCGCGGACGCCGTGGTGGTGTATTTCACGGGCCTGCGCGCGGCCCTCGCGGAACGGGGTAACCCGGCCTCCGACAACGGCTGCCTGCTGATCAACGCCGCGGGCGCCCCGATCTCGCAGGATAGCCGAGTGGCCTCCGTGATCAGTGCTTACCGGGCAGAACTCGAGGTCGCCCTGGGTCGCGGCATCGCCGCCCGCACCCCCGCGCTGCCGCAGGTCGAGCAGGAACGCTTGGCGCGGATGCTCACCTCGCTGGTGATCGCGGCAATGACCCTCGTGCGCATCGACACCGCCGAGTCGCTCAACGCGATCGACACCGCCCTGCAGCTGCTGCCCGGGGAGTAGCCCGTTGGGGTGACGGACACCTGCACGCTTCCCGGCGTTGGTTTCACTCCGGTACGTTTCCCGGATGGAGGATAAACAGCTGGCACGACTTCGGATGGTAGGCCGGGTAGTCGCAGTGTGCGGCGGGTTCACCCTGATGGCCGGCCTCCTCGCGGTGTGCAGCGGAAGTTCCTACGAGGATCCGGCCGCCGGACGTGCCGGCTGGGTCGTCTCCGCTATCGGAGTGGCCGTTATTGTCGTTGGTATTGCCCTCGGGGTACTTCTGTCGCGGACTCGCCAGCGCTGACCGGTGTTGCTCTGGCCGAGGGCGGTGGCCCAGACCGCCCCAAAGCCGGCGCTGATGAAAAGAATGATCCACGGCATTATGTGGGCGGTCGCCGCGCTCGAGACGCACCTCGGCCGCCTTCGGTTGTACACGGGTTAGTTGTATAGCTGGAATCTCGGCGTCCACCACACGGAGCAGCTGCGCCAGGGTGAAGGCGGCTCAGGCGGTGCGTGTGGCTTGTGTGGTGCAGGTGGCCTGGGTGCTGCAGTGGGCTCGCCTGTCAGCCGTGGTTGCCGGTGTTGTGGTCCTTTGCCGACCGGGTGTCCGCGAAGTCGAACACCAGCACGCCGTTGCCGTCGGCCTCCAGCAGCGGTCCGACGAACTCCTTAAACGCCGCGTGCCGGTGGTCGAAGAGGGTGGCGTCCTCGACCAGGGGTGCCCCGACGTAGAAGTTGCGGTCACCCTCCGACGCGAAGCGAACCACGAACCCCAGCTCGAAACCGTGGGCGGCTCCCTCGCCGCTGGACTGTGCTCCGGCTGTGATCGAGCGGATGTATGGCCCGGTGCCGTCGGGGTGCGGGGTGAAGGCGAGCTCCCGGAACCGGCGCTCGACCTCGTGCCGCTGCCCCTCTGTTGTGCTGCCGGCGAATCGGAACAACACGATGTGGTGGATGTCTCCCGGCCGGTAGTCGCGGGCCGTCACCGCCTCCGTGCCGAGCTCTTTCACCTGCGACCGCACATCATCCATGTCGAGAAGTCTTGTCGAAGGTCACGCCGCCCGGCAAGTCCCTGGCGTAGCGTGGGGAAAGATACGACCCCATCGTTGTTTCCAACGCGTCCTCGAGGGGGGTCGCTGTGACACCCAATTGCTGCATCATTCGGGAACTGTCGACGATAAACGGTTCCTCGAACTGGTACTGCATCTCCACGATCTCGCGCATCGTGGCATTCACCAGAGCGGCCGCCCGCAAAACCAGCGGCGGCAGCGAACGCACCCGGGTGTGTTGGCGGCCGGCCAAGCGGTAGACGATGTCAACGAGTTCGCGGGTACTGCGGGTGGACGGGTCGTTCGGCAGGTGCCACACCCGGCCGCTAGCGGAGGGATGCTCGCCGAGGGCTGCGAGGCCCTCGCCGATGTCGGGGATAAAGGTGTAGCTGTGCGGCTGGTCCAGGTCACCGAGTACGGTGGCGGTGCGGCCTTTGATGGCCGCGGGGAACACCCGGTCGCCGAGGTTCGACTGCGCTCCGCCGCGAGGCCCAAAGTAATCGGAGGCGCGGCCGATCACCACATCCACCTCGCCCCGGTTGTAGGCGTCGAGCAGCTCGGTCGCCATTGTCGCCCGCAGCCGGCCCTTTACGGTGTGGGCGTTGTATGGGCGGTCCTCGGTGAGCGGTCGGCCGTTGGGGCGGCCGTAGCCGTAGACGTTCTCCATGCTCACCAGCCGGGCGCCGCGCAGTCGTGCCGCGTTGAGGAGGGCCGCCTGCAGGGGTGGAAACAGTTCGGGCCACTTCGAATACGGCGGGTTCAGAGTCTGGTAAATCACCTTCGCCCCTGCTGTCACGTCGAGCACGAATGTGGGGTCGCTGGCGTCACCACCGGCCACCTCAACACCGTCGGGCACCCGGGCGGTGCCCGACCGGTTGATCAGGCGCGGGGTGATGCCGCGACGCCGTAGGGCGTCGAAGGTGGCGAGGCCGATGGCGCCGGTGCCGAAGATGACATGCTCTGTGCGGCTCATTTTCGGGCTCCCTGATCGGAGGTGGGGGTCGACTTCGAAGCGGGTGATAGCAACTGCAGGGCGACGCCGCTGAGGGTGGCGTAGACGATGGCGCCGCTTGCGCCGAACACCACGAACTGCTCGTCGACGTTGATGCCGGCGAGGGTGGTGATGGTCCAGCCGAGCGTCCACAGGGCTGCGGTGATCGCAATCCAGGGCCAGCGCCGATGTGTGCCGGTTCTCGGGTGACCGGTGGCGGGTGCGGGGAGGGCAAGTGCCTGCGCAATGCCGAGAACGGTGCCGGTGAGGAGCCCCATCAGGGCGAGCGCCGGCAGGGTGGTGGCGTAGTCGACGGCCGCGCTGCCGAGGGCGGCGCCTAACGCCAGGCCGACCGTTGTCG
>JAODAO010000030.1 GCA_025463465.1 Glaciihabitans sp.
AGCTGGAGGAAGCGGCGATGATGGATGGCTGCAGCAAGGTCGGCGCCTTCTTCCGGGTGACCGTTCCGCTGCTCGGCCCCGGACTGGTCTCCACCGGGGTGTTCGGTTTCCTCGTGGCCTGGAACGAATACACCCTCGCCCTCGTCATCCTCTCCTCGGGTGGCTCGACCACCCTGCCCGTCTGGCTGCAGACCTTCCAACAGGGTTTGCGCGGGGTCGACTACGGCGGGGTGATGGCCGGGTCAGCCCTGGTGGCGATCCCCGTCATCGTCCTGTTCGTTTTTGTCCAGAAAACCATGGCAAACGGAATGGTCGCCGGCGCCGTCAAGGGATAACCCTCCGCGCCCAGACATCCACCACCACGCTGTCGATTCACCACGTAAGGAACTCCCATGTCACTCGCCCGCCTGTTCCCCCAGCCCCGCACCGCCTCCGTAATCCCCGGGGCAGTGCCCACCGCAGACGCACCCCTCTCCACCGAGCTGGATTCGAGCCTGCCGGCGCAGGGATATCGACTGCACTACGCCGCGGACTCGCTCACGCTGGCCTTCGCCGATGCCGCGGGCCTGCGCTACGGCCAGCAGGCGCTCAGCCAGCTGCGTGCCATCACCCCGGCAGACCAGATGGCCGTCGACATCGAGGACTGGCCGGACTTCGAGCGCCGCGGATTTATGCTCGACATCAGCCGCGACCGGGTGCCCACCCGCGCCAGCCTCGCCCGCCTCGTCGACGTGCTCGCCCTCGCCCGCATCAACCAGCTCGAGATCTACACGGAGCACACCTACGCATACATCGGCCACCAGCTGGCCTGGCAGGACGCGTCCCCGCTGACCGCCGAGGACGTGCGCTGGCTCGACGACCTGTGCACGGCCAACGGCATCGAACTGGTGCCGAACCAGAACACCTTCGGCCACTGGGAGCGCTGGCTTGCCCACGACGTCTACCTGCCGCGCGCCGAGAACCAGGTCGGTATGGACTTCGCCGGCCAGTTCCGCGCGCCATCCACCCTGGCTCCCACCGAGGACAACGCCGTGTTCGTCACGGAACTGCTGGAGGAACTCACCCCCAACTTCCGCTCCAAACGCCTCAACATCGGTGCGGACGAGACCTGGGAACTCGGAACCGGTGTGAGCCGCGCCCGCGCGGAGGAGCTCGGCCTCGGCGCCGTGTATCTCGAATACGTCGCCAGGGTGATGCAGCCGTGGGTGGACAACGGATACACGGTCGAATTCTGGGCGGACATCCTCGGCAACTATCCAGAACTGATGGACAAAATCCCCGCAGGCACCATCCCCGTCGTCTGGCAGTACGACTCGCCCTCGTTGATGAAGGCGGCCCTGGCGGCGATGACCCAGGAGGAACGCGACGGTTTCACCGCCCACGGGGTCGACATCGATGCCCTCACCAACGGGTTCGTCGACCGGGCGAAAGCGCTGATCGGCGCGGGCAAGCCGTTCTGGGTCGCCCCGGGCACCAGCACCTGGCTGTCGATCCTCGGACGCCTCGATAACGCCATCGAGAACATGGTGGATGCGGCGGAGGTTGGCCTGGCCCACGGTTCGACCGGGTACCTCAACACCGCGTGGGGCGACAACGGGATGTATGACCCGCCCGCCATCTCCTACGGCCCCGTCGTCTTCGGCGGTGCGGTCAGCTGGTCGCTCGAAGCGAACCGCGACCTCGATCTCGCCGAGGTGCTCAGCACCCGCGTCTTCGACGACGAGACCGGCCAGCTCGGCCGGCTGCTGGTGGAATTCGGTGAGGTCGCCGCGCGGCTCGACGTGCCGATGCTGAACGCCAGCCCGCTGTTCCGCGTGCTGCTGGACGCCGGTGTGCTCGAGCCGCACCTGACCCCCGGCCCCGCGGCCCTGGCCAGCGCGCGGGCCACCCTGGAGAGCGGCCTCGCCGACCTGGTTCTCGCCCGCCCGGCGGCCCCTGGCACCGCGACGGTCGTCGCCGAGATCACGCAGGCCGTGCGGCTGGCGCTGTTCGCGGTGAGCCTGCTGGAAAGCGGCCTGCTGGCCCGAGTCGCCGCCGACACCGCGGAGGGGCGGATCTCCGACAGCGCCGAAGCGCGCACACTGCTGGCAACACTCGACCTCCTGCTCGATTCCCAGCGCACCGCCTGGCTGGTGTCCTCCCGCCCCGGTGGTCTCAGCACCAGCATCGGCAGGCTAGACCCCCTGCGCCGGGCGCTCATCGAACGCGCCGGGTACTGACAGTGACCGCCACAAACGCTCTTTGCGCCGAGGTGTCGGCGGGCGCAGCAGGGCGGGGCGGGTCACCCGGGTTACGGGTGGGGCTCGACGTCGGCGGCACAAAAATCCACGGGGTGCTGCTCGGCCCCGGCAACACCGCGCTGGCCGAACACCGCGCGGTGACCGTGCCCGGTGTGTCCGGGCTGGTCGCGCAGATGGGTTCCGTCATCGACGAGATGCTCGCCAGCCGTTCGCTGCAACGCTGGGACATCGCCGCGATCGGCATCGGCGTTCCCGGGCTGGTGGATGTCGCCGATGGGGTCGTCGTCGAGGCCGTGAACATGGGTTTCAGCGACAGCCGCGTGCCGCTGGCCCGACTGCTGGGAGAGGGCTTTCCCGGGGCGGTGGTGACCGTCGACAACGACGTCAACGCGGCGGCGGTCGGCGCCCGTGCGCTGCTCTATCCCACCGTGTCGGAGCTTGCGCTGCTGTCGATCGGCACCGGCCTCGCCGCCGGGGTCATCGCCAACGGCCAGCTCCTGCACGGCGCGGCCGGAGCTGCGGGCGAGATCGGGCACATCGCCGTCCACACCGACGGTCTGTCCTGTGGCTGCGGCCAGCGGGGATGCTTGGAAACGGTGTGCTCCGGTGCGGCGCTCAGCCGAGCCTGGGGCGCGCGCCCGGGAGCAGACGCTGCGGCGGAGATCTTCGCCGCCGCCGAATCCGGGGACTCCCGCGCCGTCGGCATCAGGGACACGTTCGTCGACGCGACGGTGACGGCACTCACGCTACTTGCCCTCACCACCGACCCGGCCGTGATCGTCATCGGCGGGGGAGTGGCCTCGCTCGGCGAACTACTGCTCGACCCCGTTCGCGACCGT
Organism: Glaciihabitans sp.; assembly: GCA_025463465.1. Classification (GTDB taxonomy): domain Bacteria; phylum Actinomycetota; class Actinomycetes; order Actinomycetales; family Microbacteriaceae; genus Glaciihabitans. The sequence continues at coordinate 3,080 of JAODAO010000030.1, forward strand.
CTGCGGAGGGCGGCCGCAACGTCGTCGCTGCTGGCGGGCCTCGCCATCGCCGACAAACTCACCGTCCTGCCCGCCGAGGTGCCCGTCGCCGCGATCGGCGCTGCCCTGGTGTCACCCTCGAACGCCAGGCCTCGAACCTGAGCCTCAGAACGTCAGGCCTCGAATGCCGAAGCGGCCGTGCCGATGCCGAGGGCCGCGAGGATCGAACCCGAGATGCGCTCGATGTACTTGGTCACCCGGGGCTTTCTCAGCCACACCGTGGCTTTCGCCGCGAGGCTCGCGAGAGTCGCCAGGTACAGGATGCTGACCACCCCGAGGGTGAGTCCGAGCAGCATGGCGGTGGCGAACACGGAACCGTCGCGGGGCAAAAACTGCGGGACGACAGCCAGGTAAAAGAGACCAACCTTGGGGTTCGTCATCGTGGAGAGCAGGCCGGCGGCGAACGCTGCGGTGAGGCCGCGCCGGCTCACAACATCCACCTTCTTATCTGCAGACGCGGGTGCGTCGTCTGCTCGGGCTTCAGCGGGTGTGCGGGACTGCCGGATGGCCTGTATGCCGAGGAACAGGAGGTAGAGCCCGCCGATCACCTTCAGGACCCGGAACACCTCGGCGGACTGCTCGATCAGCGCGGCCAGGCCGATGCCGACCAGGGCGGCCCAGACGATGGTGCCAACGGAGCAGCCGAGCGCTGCAGCGATCCCGGCGGTGGCGCGGCGCACGCTGCAGCGCAGCACCAGCAAGGAATCGGGTCCCGGCGTGAGGGATAACAGTGCGCAGAGCCCCACAAACGCGATGTAGGCGGCAATTGTCATGCCGCGAAGTTAGCATGCAATGGGTACCCCGATGCCCCACCGGAAACACGCTTCGCCCACGAATCTTGGAGCGCACGCTATGACCATCCACCTCGGCCCCACCCCCGCAACCGAACTGTTCGGCGTCGCCCTTCCCGTGGTTCTCGGGCCATTCGGTGGCACGTCCTCGGTTGCCCTCACCGCCGCCGTGAGCAACGCGGGCGGGCTCGGCTCGTTCGGTCTCTACGGCTATGGCGCTGAGCGGATCGCGTCGACAGCAGCGGCCCTGCGGTCCGGAACCGACAAACCGTTCGCGCTTAACCTGTGGCTGCCGCTGCGGGAGGTGGGAGAACCCGACACGAGCCCTGGCCCTACCGTCAATTCGAACGAGATAAGTGCGGACCCGTTCGGTGCTGACGGATTCGCCGCGGCCCGCGATCGGCTTGCTCCGTTCTTCGCCGAACTGGGCCTGCCACTGCCGGAGAGGCCCGAGCGGTACCTGCCTGACTTCGACGAACAGTTCGAGGCTGTGCTCGCGGCGAAACCGGCCGTGCTCAGCTTTGTGTTCGGGGTGCCCTCCGCTCGGGTGGTCGAGCGCGCCCACGAGCGGGGGATCGTTGTGGTGGGCGCGGCGACGACGGTGGAGGAGGCCGTCGCGCTGCAGGACGGTGGGGTGGATGCTGTTGTCGCCAGCGGAATGGAGGCCGGTGGCCACCGCATCTCGTTCCTCCGCCCGGCGGAGGAATCGCTGATCGGCACGTTCGCGCTTGTGCCGCAGGTCGCCGATGCGATCTCCTTGCCCGTGGTCGCCGCCGGCGGGATTGCCGACGGGCGGGGCCTCGCCGCCGCCCGCATCCTCGGCGCCGATGCCGTCCAGGTGGGCAGCGCCCTGCTCGCCACGGAGGAATCTGCCGCGACCCCCGCTTACCGCGCAGCGTTGCGCAGTGACGCCGCCGGCCACACCGTGCTCACCCGGGCCGCCAGCGGCCGACTCGCGAGGGGGATACCGAACCGGTTCATCCGCGAGGTCGAAGCGGCCGGGACCGTAGCCCCGTTTCCGGTGCAGAACTGGCTGACCGGGGTGTTCCGGGCGGTCGCCGCTGAGCGCGGCGATGCCGAACTGATGTCGCTCTGGGCCGGACAGGCCACCCCGCTGGTGCAGCACACCAGTGCAGCGGACATGATCGCCGCGATGGTGCACGACGCGACCGCGCTGTTGGGCTGACCGTCCGTCCGTTCGCGCCGATGTTACGGTCCGAAC
>JAODAO010000041.1 GCA_025463465.1 Glaciihabitans sp.
TGATTGCGACATCCACCAGCCGAACCGGCGATCCCCTGAGCGGTGCGATGGTCAGCACCGAGCTCGCCGGTCATCGTCCCTGGCCGGGGATGCCGCGGTTCCTCGACCTGCTCGGCGACCGGTTCTGCACGATGCGCATCATGGGCTCCGGCACCCTCACCCTCGCCGGCATCGCCCGCGGGCGTGGGGTGGGCGCCGTGATCGGGCATTACAGTCCGATCGACCACCTGGCCGCGGTGTTGGTTGTCACCGAAGCCGGCGGAACGGTCTGGGATTCCACCGGGCGGGATACCCAATTCCCCTCCGAGGGTGGCATCCTCGCCGCTAGCGACCCGTCCGCCGCGGCCGAACTGTTCGCCCTCTGGCGCGAAGCAACCGATGGCACCACCCCGGCCGGCGCAGGAGCGGAACAGGCCGATAGCGACCGGCCATAGCGCCAGGTCACAGGGCCAGGTCATGGCGGCCGCTGCGGGACGGTTGATGGACGCGCGCCTCCCTTTTTGGGTGCGCCGGTCAACCGTCCCGGGCATTCGGGCGGCGCCCAGATCTGCTGGATACAGTGAAAATGTCCGCACCGCATCGGACGTTTCGCTATCGAAAGGTACGTCATGCTCGGCACCAATCCCATCGGCGTTGTCCTCCTCTCCACCGACCTTGCCGCGTCGCGTAAGTTCTACGCTGACGCCCTCCAGCTCACCGTCATCGAGGAGAGCGACGACGCTGTCACCTACTCATCGGGAAACACCCGCCTCACCGTCACCGCCAGCACCACCGGCTCGAAGGACGAGCAGACGAAGGCGTCCTGGCAGGTGGACGACCTGCGCGCCGAGCTGGACTGGCTGAAGACCCGCGGTATCAGCCCGGAGGACTACGACACCGACGAGCTGAAAACGGTGGACGGCATCGCCGACCGCGGCACGGTCTGGTCGGCCTGGATCACCGACCCCGACGGAAACGCCCTCGGCATCGAGCAGGCCAAGTAGACCACCGGGCCGAGCAGGGAGCGCAGCCATGACCGCCGACCAGAGCGACCAATACACGTTCGGGGATCCGACCACCCGATACCCGAACATCCACCCCGAGGTGCAGCAGCAGCCCGAGCCCGGCCTTCAGTCAAAAATGACCCCGGTGCCCGACCTGGGTGAGAACAGCTACCGCGGCACCGGGCGGCTCACCGGCCGCAAGGCCCTGATCACCGGAGCCGATTCCGGCATCGGGGCTGCCGTCGCCATCGCGTTCGCGCGAGAAGGCGCCGACATCACCCTCTCTTACCTCCCCGAGGAAGAGAAGGACGCCCGGCACGTCATCGGCCTGATCGAGGCCGCCGGGCGCAAGGCCATCGCCGTGCCGGGGGACATTCGTGAGGCCGCGCATTGCCGAGCCCTGGTGGATGCCGCGGTCGAGGGCATGGGAGGCCTCGACGCTGTTGTCAACGTCGCCGGCAAACAGGTCTGGCAGAAGAGCATCCTCGACATCACCGACGAGCAGTTCGAGGCCACGTTCCTGACCAACGTGTTCGCCCCGTTCTGGATCATCAAGGCCGCGCTTCCCCACCTGAAGCCGGGATCAACGATCGTGAACACCGCGTCACTCGAGGCCTACACGCCGGCTCCGGACCGGCTCGACTACGCGACCACCAAGGGCGCGATCAACAACTTCTCGAAGGGCCTGTCCCAGCAGCTGGTCTCGCAGGGCATTCGTGTGAATGTGGTGGCGCCCGGTCCCACCTGGACGGTGCTGCAGGTCACCGGCGGTGTCGATCCGGAGACCCTGCCGGAGTTCGGTTCGTCCGAGTCCCCGATGGGTCGCTCCGGCCAGCCGGCAGAGATCGCCCCGGCCTACGTGTTCCTCACGTCGGCCGAGTCCAGCTTCGTCGCCGGGGAGACCCTCAATGTCAATGGGGGGATGCCGACACCCTAGCTTTGAGCCCCGGGGGAGCTCTGCGTCCTACGACGTGGGAGCGGTGGCGGCCTCGACAGCGGTGACGGGCCACTGTGCCAGCTGCCAGCCGAGCCACGGGCTGAATGCGTAGGGGGCGGCGATGGCGGCGTCGCGCAGGGTCTCCGGGTCAGCCCAGGCAAACTCGGAGACCTCGTCGGGGCTGGGAGCGACGACATCCGCCGTCCGAGCACGGAAAACCGGGCATATCTCGTTTTCGACGATTCCGGACGCGTCAACGGCGCGGTAACGGAAATCGGGGATGACCAGCTCTATGTCGGTAACCGTGATACCCAGTTCACGCATCGCGCGACGGGCGATGGCGCTCTCCTGCGTTTCGCCGGGGGCGGGGTGGCCGCAGAACGAATTCGTCCAGACCCCGGGCCAGGTCAGCTTGCTCAGCGCGCGGCGGGTGACCAGCAGCTGGCCGGCCTCGTTGTATACGTGGCAGGAGAAGGCAAGATGCAGGGCGGTGTCGGTGGTGTGCACGGCGTACTTCTCGGCCGTACCGATGGCGCGGCCGTCGTCGTCGAGCAGCACCACACTCTCAGTAATTTCAGTCATGTCCCGTTGTAGTCTGCCTAATGTGGATGGATCGGACCTGAAGACGGTTGCCCAACAGAGACAGGCTCAGGTCGATGGTGTTCTCGAACGCTTCTTCAGCCTAGCCAAGAACCGCGCCGAGGCGTTCGGAACACAGTACGTCGAACTGTGGGAAGCGCTTGAAGCCAACACGACGGGTGGCAAAAGATTTCGCCCCCGGATGGTGTTCGCCGCGTACACCTCGCTCGGTGGAAAAGACACTGAAGCCGCCGCGTATGTCGGTGCAGCGTTCGAGCTCCTGCATACCGCGCTGATTGTGCACGACGACGTCATCGACCACGACTTCACCCGCCGCGGGATCCCCAACATCTCGGGCAGCTACCGCAACCGTGCCCTGAATGCCGGTGCCAGCGCCGAGACCGCAGAGCACAACGGAATCTCCGCCGCCGTGATCGCCGGCGACCTCGCCCTGTTCAACGCCTACCGCCTGCTCGACCGCAGCGGGGTAGCCCACATGACCCGCCAGCGCCTGCTCGAGGTGATGGATGACGCCCTGTTCGCCTCCGCGGCGGGAGAGCTCATCGACGTGGACTTCTCCATTTCGGCGGAGATGCCGCGGGTGGATGACATCCTCACCATGGAACGCCTGAAAACGGCCGTCTATTCGTTTGAATGCCCGCTGCAGGCCGGCGCCATCCTGGCCGGGGCCTCCGACGACGTCGTCGCCACCCTCGGCGACTTCGGTCGTGAGATCGGCATCGCCTACCAGATCGTCGACGACCTGCTCGGGGTGTTCGGCGAGGAGGCCGAGACCGGTAAAACCACCATCGGTGACCTTCGCGAGGGAAAACGCACCGTCCTGATCTCTTACGCCACCAGCACGGCCGAATGGCCGCGCATCGCCCCGCTGATCGGCAAAAGCGACCTCACCGAGGACGAAGCCTGCCAGGTGCGCGAGGTGCTGATCTCCAGCGGCGCCCGCTCCTTCGCCCAGGGACTCGCCCGCTACTACGCCAACCGGGCGCTCGCCCGCCTGGCTGAGCCTCACATCCCTCCGGCGCTGCGGATCGAATTGCATCCCGTTGCCGACGCCGTGCTTGGGCGGGTCAAGTGACCCGTCTTGCCCTGTATGACCGGGTTGCGGAGGAAACGGCGAGCATTGTTATCCGCCGCTACTCCACCAGCTTCGGCCTCGCCTCCAAACTGTTGGAGCCCGCCGTGCGCCAGCACGTTGAGAACATCTACGCCCTTGTACGGGTAGCCGACGAGATCGTCGATGGCCCCGGGGTCGAGGCCGGCCTCGACAGCCTCGGGGCGGCGCGCGCCCTGAACGAGCTGGAACGCGAGACCGAGGAGGCCATGGAGCATGGCTTCAGTGCCAACCTCGTGGTGCACGCCTTCGCCCTCACCGCCCGCGAGACCGGTTTCGGGGCGGAACTCACCGAACCGTTCTTCGAGTCCATGCGCACCGACCTCAGCCAGAGCGAGCACGACCAGGAGAGCTTCGACCGCTACGTCTACGGCTCCGCCGAGGTGGTTGGGCTGATGTGCCTGCGGGTGTTCCTGCGCGGGCGCAACGTCAGCGCCGGCCAGCAGGAGAAACTCGAGACGGGGGCAAAGGCCCTCGGCGCCGCCTTCCAGAAGGTCAATTTCCTGCGCGACCTCGCCGCTGACTTCCAGGCCCTCGGCCGCAGCTACTTCCCCGGCGTCAACGTCGACTCCTTCACCGAGGCCGATAAAATCCGCCTGCTTGACGACATCGATGCCGACCTGCGGGTCTCGGCCGCGGTGATCCCGCAGCTGCCTGCCGGCAGCCGTCGCGCCGTCGCCCTCGCCCAGGGCCTTTTCACCGAACTCGCCGTGCGCCTGCGCGCGACCCCGGCCGACCACCTGGTCACCGCCCGGGTGCGGGTGCCGAACCCGGTCAAACTACGCATCGCGGCTGCCGCCGCCCTCGGAAGGACCCCACGATCGTGAGCGCTGCCCGCAATCGCACCACGCCCCTGACCAGCAACAACGAATCGGTCGCCGTCGATTCCGATGCCACCCGCATCGTGATCATCGGTGGCGGCATCAGTGGCCTCGCCTCGGCGGCGCTGCTCGCCCGCGACGGCTACAGCGTCACCGTTGTGGAGAAAAATGACGATCTCGGCGGCCGCGCCGGCAGCTGGGAACGCGATGGGTTCCGTTTCGATACCGGCCCCTCCTGGTACCTGATGCCCGAAGTATTTGACCACTTCTACAAGCTGCTCGGCACCAGTGCAGCCGAGCAGCTCGACCTGGTCACCCTCGACCCCGGCTATCGGGTGTTTTTCGAGGGTTACGACGCCCCCGTCGACGTCGCGCTGGACCGCGACAAAAACATCGCTTTGTTCGAGGACTTCGAGCCCGGCGCCGGCGACAAACTCGAGAAATACCTGAAATCGGCTCGCGACACCTACGAGATGGCGAAGGAAAAGTTCCTCTACACCTCCTTCGCCGACCTCCGGCCGATTATGAGCCGCCAGGTGCTGGCGCAGAGCCCCAAGCTCGCCCAGCTGCTGCTGGAGCCGTTGTCTAACCGCGTCGCCCGCACCGTCAAGGACGACCGCCTGCAAAAGATCCTCGGCTACCCTGCCGTGTTCCTCGGCTCTTCCCCCTACATCACGCCCAGCATGTATCACCTGATGAGCCATCTCGACCTCGAAGACGGTGTGCTGTATCCCATGGGCGGTTTCACCAGCCTGATCACGAGCATCGCCGACCTCGCCCGGGCAGAGGGCGTCACCATCATCACGGGTGCCCCGGTGACGCGCATCATCGTTGAGGGGGATGCCGCGGCCGGGGTCGAGTATGTCCCAGCCGATGGCGCACCCACCGTGCTCGCCGCCGACATCGTGGTGTCCGCCGCGGATCTGCACTTCACCGAGACGAAGCTGCTGGCCCCCGAGCACCGCACCTACCCGCAGGAATACTGGGACAAATCCACCCCCTCCTCCAGCGGCCTGCTCATCTACCTGGGTGTCCAGGGGTCGATCCCCGAGCTGGAACATCACACCCTGATGTTCACCAGCGAGTGGAAAAAGAGCTTCGAGGCCATCTTCGGTGTCGACTCCAGCATCCCCGACCCCGCATCGCTTTATGTCTGCAAGCCCAGCGCCATTGACCCGTCCGCAGCACCCGACGGGTACGAGAACCTTTTTGTGCTCGTTCCCATCCCCGCGGACCCGTCGATCGGTCGGGGCGACTCCGACGGTGACGGCGATGCCCGCATCGAGGCCCTGGCCGACAAGGTCATCGAGCAGATCGCGACTTGGGCGAAGATCCCCGACCTCGCCGACCGGATCACCGTGCGCAAAACGGTGGGCCCCCGCAACTTCGTGGAGAACTACAATTCCTGGCGAGGCAATGCCCTCGGCCCGGCGCACACTCTCAAGCAGAGTGCGTTCTTCCGTGCAGGCAACGTCAGTAAAAAGGTCAGCGGACTTTACTTCGTTGGCAGCTCCACCATCCCCGGGGTTGGCCTGCCGATGTGCCTGATCAGCGCCGAGGTGCTGGTTAAGCGACTGCGCGGGGACACCAGCACCGGCCCGATGCCCGAGCCGCTGCTGCCCACAGCTTCCATCGCTGCCGTGCCGCCGATGATCCCCGCCGGTGTTAGCACGACCGCCATCGGTGAGCCGGCGGCCGACACCGACGAGGCCGCTGCTCCGACCTCGGTGGTTGCGGAATCTCGCAGCCACGATGACGACACCGCGGCCACTGCGAAAGACACCGCTCGCTGATGCCGATCGTGTACCTGGTGGCGCTGGCCGTGGCGCTCACCGGAATGGTGATGCTCGACCGCCGCTTCCGGCTGTTCTTATGGCGCGACGTTCGCCGTGCAACGATCGTGCTGGTGGCGGGTGTCGTCTTTTTCCTCGTCTGGGACCTCGCCGGGATCGGTCTCGGAATCTTCTTCCGCGGTGAGACGTCGTTTATGACCGGCATCCAGCTTGCGCCGGAGTTGCCGCTAGAGGAACTGTTTTTTCTGACCCTGCTCTGCTACCTGACCATGAATGCCTACGCGGCCGCCGGGATGGCGCTGAACGGCCTCCGTGGCCGCTCGGCTCGTCCGGCAGCACGGGGCGGGGTGGGTCGTTGATGAGTTATTGGCAACTGAACCTGATCTTCCTCGCCATTGTGGTGATCGTCGCGGTGCTGGCCCTGGTGCTGCGCCGACCCCCGCGGGCGCTCGCGGTACTGCTCACCGCCGCCGTGTTACTGGTGATGACGGCGATCTTCGACAATGTGATGATCGGTATCGGCCTGGTCGGCTACAACGAATCGCTGATCAGCGGGATGTTTGTGGGAATCGCGCCGCTGGAGGACTTCGCCTACGCGATTGCCGCTGTGGTGCTGCTGCCGTCACTGTGGATGCTTCTGGGAGGGCGACGTGAACACGCTTAAGGCTCTATTCGTCTCGTCCCGGCCGCTCAGCTGGATCAACACGGCCTTTCCCTTCGCCGCTGCGTACCTCACCACCACCCGCGACGTCGACCTCGTCTTTGTCATCGGCACCCTGTACTTCCTGATCCCGTACAACCTCGCGATGTATGGAATCAACGACGTGTTCGACTACGAGTCTGACCTGCGCAACCCCCGCAAGGGCGGGGTCGAGGGCGCACTGCTCGACCGCAGCCTGCACCGCACCACCCTATGGGCGGCGGTGCTTAGCAACATCCCGTTCCTGGTCTTCCTGGTCGCGGTTGGCTCGCCGCTGTCCTGGCTGGTGCTCGCCGTCAGCGTCTTCGCCGTTATCGCCTACTCGGCACCGGGGCTGCGTTTCAAGGAGCGGCCGTTCGTGGATTCGATCACATCGAGCACCCACTTCGTCTCCCCGGCGCTCTACGGGCTGGTCCTCGCCGGAGCGACCTTCACCCCGCAGTTGTGGTTGCTGCTGGCGGCGTTTTTCCTGTGGGGGATCGCCTCCCATGCCTTCGGCGCGGTCCAGGACATTTTGGCTGACCGCGAGGCCGACATCGGTTCTGTCGCCACCGTCATCGGCGGCAAGGCCACGGTCCGGCTCTCCGTGGGTGCTTACCTGCTGGCGGGGGTGCTCCTGTTGTTTATTGGCTGGCCCGCCGCGATCGCCGCCGTACTCGTTATTCCCTACGTCCTGATGTGTGCACCGTACTGGTCGGTCACCGACGAGGGCGCGGAGGCCGCCAACCGGGGCTGGCGGCGCTTCCTCCTGTTGAACTTCATTGCCGGGTTTGTGGTGACCATGCTGCTGATCGCCTACTGGTTCCTGAACCCCGCCGGTTAGGCAGAAAAAGGGCCGACCAGCGCATCTAATGCCGCCGGTCGACCCTCTCGCCGAATGTTACGACCCGGTGATCTCCGCGCAGGAGACTTCCTGGCCGCTGATCACGATGGATCCGCCGGGATTGTCGGTGCACTGCTGGACGAGCTCGGTACCGTAGGTGGTGGCGAGGGTGACCGCCAGAACGATGACAACGATCCACGCCAGGAAGATGACAGCGCCGACGATGATCGCGGCCAGGGCCGGACCGTTTTTGAAGCCGGCACGGCGGGACTGGACCAGGGCGATGATGCCGATGATGGTTCCCACGATGTTGAACGGGAATGCCAGGACCAGGGCGACGATGCCGAGCGTTTTGCCGGGGTTCACACCGGTTTCTGGCTGCGAGTAGCCGGGCTGAGGGGCGGAATACGGCTGGGGTGTTCCATTGACGTCGGTCACGGAAGGCTCCTTTGGCTGGGTGTGGTGAACTCATCCGGGTGTGAGATACCCCAACGCTAGCGGTGAACCGCCTGCGAGCGACAGTTTTTCTGCGGTTTTGCACAGTCAGCCGACCGCCGTAACG
>JAODAO010000397.1 GCA_025463465.1 Glaciihabitans sp.
AAGTCGAGCAGCAGGCCGGGGTTGTGGCTGGTGCTCGTGTAGCGGGGCGGGATGACCTGGCCGAACGAGGTGTAGTGGTGACCCCAGAACGCGCTGCCCCACGCCTCGTTGAGAACGCCGATCTCGCCGTACTTCTTCTCCAGCCAGACCTGCCATGCTGCGGCGGTCTCGTCACTGAAGCAGTGCGCGTTCTCGTTTCCGAGCTCATTGCTGACGTGCCAGAGCTTCAACGCCGGGTGGTTTCCGTAGCGGGTGGCGATGGCCTCGACCATACGCAGCGCATACACGCGGAACGTGGCGGAGCTCGGCGACCAGCCGAGGCGTCCGCCCTGCGCGTGGCGGACACCCATCGAGTTCACCGGGGCGATCTCGGGGTGCGCCTGCATCAACCACATCGGCGGGGCAGCGGTGGGGGTGGCGAGGTTCACCGAAATACCGCCGGCGTGCAGCAGGTCCATGATCCGGTCGAGCCACCCCCAGTCGAAGACCCCGTCCGCCACTTCCAGCAGCCCCCACGAGAACACGCCGACGTTCACCGAGTTGACCCCGGCCTGCTGCATCAGCGCGATGTCCTCCGGCCAGACATCCTCCGGCCACTGTTCCGGGCTGTAATCACCGCCGAGGGCGAACCCGTCCGCTATCCACGGAAACCGGGTGCCAGCTGGCAGGTCGGCTGATCGGGACACGATGTCCGTCATGGCGATGTCACTTTCTGTTGCGGGATGTCTGTGCTGCTGGTGTTCTACGCTGCTGGTGTTCTGTGTTGCTGCAGTTCCGTACTGCTGGTGTTCTACGCTGCTGGTGTTCTGTGTTGCTGCAGTTCCGTACTGCTGGCGTTCTGTACTGCTGCAGTTTTGTGCGGGAGTTCGGCGGTGCTGCAGTCGATCTGCACTGCTGACCGTCTGTACGGCAGCACTGTCGGCGAGATTTACGGCCAGGTGCTGCCTGGGGCGTCCTGCCATTGGTCGCCCGTCGGGACTAGCGCCTCGAGTTCGGCCCAGAGGTCCTCGGGGATCTGCACCGTGTCCGCAGCTACCGCCTCCGCCAGCTGGGCTGCGCTGTTGCCGCCGACGATGGTGGAGGTGATGCGTGCGTCCCGGGTGCTGAATTGCAGTGCCGCGGCGCCGAGGCTCACCCCGGCGCTCTCGCAGGCTGCCCCCATCGCGGCGATCGCGGCGGTCATCTCGGGGGTGACCGGGCGGTAGGCGTAGTGGGTCGGCGGCTCGGGCCAGCGGGCGAGCGCTCCCCCGCCGAAAACGGCGGCGTTGACCACGGCGAGGCCACGGGCGGACGACTCGTCGAGGAGCTCGTCCGAGGATCGGTCGACAAGGGTGTACCGGTTGTGGGTGATCACGGCGTCGAACAGGCCGGTCTGCACGTAACGCAGCAGCATCGGCGCTGGTCCTCCGGAGATACCGATCGCGTCGACGAGCCCCCGTTCCTTCATCTGCACCAGGGCCTGCACGGGCCCGTCGTCGGCGAACGCCTCGTCCCAGCCGATTAGCTCCGGGTCGTGCAGGTAGAGCATCGGCAGTCGTTCGAGGCCGAGCTTCGCGGTGGTCTCCAGCAGCGATGCCCACATCCGGTCGCCGGCAAATGATCCGGTCTGCGGGTCGCGGTCCAGCTTCGACTGGATGACCGCCCCGGCGGGCAGTCCCCCGCGGCGGCGGATGGCGTCGCCGATGTAACGCTCGCTGGCCTGCGTGCCGTACTCGTTGGAGGTGTCGAGAAAATTCACGGCGGCGGGGGCGTCACCGGTGTTGGCTGAAGCAACGCCGTCGAGGAAGACCTCGAGGGCGTCGATGGGGCCGTCGCCGAAGCGCGCCGTTGACCAGGCGGAGGTGCCGAGGCACAACCGCGAGACGACCGGCCCGCCCGAGCCGAGACGATTGTTGTCATCCGAGGTCGCCGACGTCGCGATCGCCGGGGTGATTGCCGAGGTGGTCGCCGGGGCGGTTGCAGGAGTCCCGATTGGCGGAGTGCCGATTGGCGGAGTGCCGGTTGGCGGGGTGCTGGCGTTCGTGGCTTCGCTCATCGGGTCAGCCCTTGAGCCCGCCGGAGAGCAGGTCAAGACGCCAGAAGCGCTGCAGGAAGAGCATCAGCAGGATCAGGGGGATGATGCTGACCGCCGCGCCGCTGATTGCGAGCGAATACAGCGCCGGGCTGCCGGAACCCTTGGCGAGCAGCGTGTAGAGGCCGACCGTGAGCGGATAGCTGTTCTGGTCACTGAGCATGATGAAGGGCAGGAGGAAGTTGTTCCAGATGCCGACGAACTGCAGCATAAACACGGTGACCATGCCGGGCACCATCATCGGCAGGCCGATGCGCAGGAACGTCATGATCTCGCTGGCGCCGTCGAGGCGGGCCGCCTCGATCATGTCCTGCGGCACCGCAGAGGCGGCGTAGACGCGGGACAGGTAGATGCCGAAGGGGCTGATGATCAGCGGAAGCAGCACGGACAGGTACCCGCCGGCGAGACCAACCTGCGACAGCAGCAAATACTGCGGGATCGCCAGGGTGATACCGGGGATCAGCACACCGCCGAGGATCGAGTAGAAGATCAGGTTGCGACCCTTGAACTCGTACTTGGCGAGGGCATAACCGGCCATCGTCGAGACGAAGGTCGACAGGGCCCCGCCGATACCGGCGTAGAGGACGGAGTTGAGTGCCCAGAGGCCGTACTGGCCGCCGCCGTAGCTGAACAGGTCGGAGAGGTTGTCGAAGAGCCCGGTTCCCGGGGCGAAGGAGAACGTGGTGAACAGTTCTCCGGGTGACTTCGAGGTGGCGACGAGCACCCAGAGCACCGGCACCAGGCAGTACGCGGCTCCGATGAGCAGCAGCGCGGTTGGCACGATGCGCCCGCGCGGGGTGGCGAGCTTGGCGCGCTCGCGGGTGGCGACGGCGGTCATGACTGGGCTCCCTTAGAGCGGCGGTTGGTGAGCCACAGCACAATCGCCGACAGGGCGACGGTGCCAACGGCGAGCACGACGGACAGGGCGGCGGCGCCCGGCAGGTCGTCGGTGAGGAATGCGTTGCGGTAGATCGTCATCAACGGCACCCAGGTCTGGCTAATGACGTCGGTCATCGGCTTCAGGGTGGTGGGCTCGCCGTAGAGCTGGAGGGTGCCAATGAGCGAGAAGATCCCGGTCAGCACCAGCGCGGGCACAACGAGCGGAATTTTGATGCGCCAGGCGATGCCGATCTCGCCGGCGCCGTCGAGGCGGGCGGCCTCGTAGATCTCTTCGGGGATGCCGCGAAGCGACGTGTAGATGATGATCATGTTGAAACCGACGCCACCCCAGACGGCGATGTTGGCGAGCGAGCCGTAGATGCCGGGGTTGTCGAGGAACGGGATGGTTCCCCAGCCGAGCGCCTCCGTGATGTATGAGAACGGGCTGGTCGACGGAAGGTACATAAAGCCCCACAGCAGCGCGGCGACAACGCCGGGCACCGCGTAGGGAATGAAGATGGCGGTCTGCGAGAAGCGTTTGGCCTTGACCGCCGGAACGTCAAGCAGCAGCGCAAACAGCAGCGAGAGGCCGAGGGTGACGGGCACGGCGATCGCGCCGTAGAGCGCGAGGTTACCGAACCCGGGAAGCAGGGTTGGGTCGGTGAACACGGCGATGTAGTTATCAAAACCGGCGAACACCTGCACACGGGTGCCGAGGATGCCGCCACCCTCCAGCCGGTAGGCGGTGAAGCTGAGGTAGGCCGCGTAGATGATCGGCACCAGCATAAAAAGAACGAACAGCACCACGGCGGGCGCGACGAACACGTAGGGCGCGAAGCGGGTCTGCGAGCGGCGACGCCGGCGGGGGATCTTCTCCGCCGGAGGCGTTCCCGTGCCCTTCCGGGTATCCGCCCGGGCGGCGGTGGTGGCTGTCATGATTTTCCTTCCTGGGGTGGGGCCGGTGGACGAATCCACCGGCCCAACCGTGCGGCCGGGGCCGCGGGAGACTACTTGTTGGTGACCTCGAAGCCGGACTTGACCATGTCGGCCACCACGGTGTCCTGCACAGCGGTGAACGCATCGCGCCACGGGGTGCCGTCCTGCACTGCCTTGTTCAGGGTGTCGCCGAAGGCACTCTCGGCGACGTTGTAATTCGGACCCCATGCAACCGGGATGGTGTCGGAGGAGATGGACGCGGCCAGGTCGTAGTAGTCGGTCTGCTGCGGCATCAGCGTCGGCGGCTCGGAGGCCTTGGCTTCTTCCTGGCCGGAGATTGCGGCCGGGTAGCCGTTCTGCACTGTGAGGACCAGGTTGGCGCCCTCCTCGCTGGCGTTGAGCCAGGAGACGAACTCGGCGGCCTCGTCCGGGTGCTCGCTGTCGTTGGTGACGATGACTCCGGATCCACCTTGAAAGGCGACGGCGGCGTCGCCGGCGGTCCACTGCGGCAAAGCCGACATCGACCACTTGCCGATGGTGTCGGGGGCGACGCCCTCGATCACGCCGGGAGCCCAGAGGGCGGACGGCCAGGAGAGGATGTCGCCGCTGTTCGCTTTGGCATTCCACTCGGGCGTGAGGATCGGCTCGGTGCTGATCAGGTCCTTGGCGGCGAGGTCCTCGAAGAAGTCGGCAACCTCGAGCGACGCCTCGTCGGCGATGCCGACGGTCCACTTGCCGTCTTTCACACTCCACCAGGACGAACCGGCCTGGGTGGCGACCCCGGCGTAGAAGCCCATCTGGTCGGCGGGCAGCGCGGCGAGGTAGGCGTTGGGGTTGGCGGCGCGAACCTTCGCGGCGGCATCGGCGAACTCGGCCCACGTGGTCGGCACGGGGATGCCGTACTGCTCGAGCAGGTCGGAGCGGTAGATGAGGGCCATCGGGCCGACGTCCTGCGGCAGCGCGAAGATGTGACCGTCGAAGGTGGTCTGCGCGAGGGTGCCCTCGTCGTAATTGGCGGTGACGTCCTTCACGTAGTCGGTGATGTCGAGCGGCACGTCTGCCACGATCAGCGACGGCAGGGTGGTGTATTCCACGGCCGCCAGGTCGGGGGCGTTGCCGGCGCGGCTCGCGGTGAGCAGCTTGGCTGAGGAGTCCTTGCCACCACCGGCGTCGGTGTACTTGACCTGGATGTCGGGGTTTTACTCGTTCCAGACATCCACCAGCTGATGGGTGTTGGGGGCCCAGGACCAGAAGTCGATGGTGACCTTGCCGTCGTATCCGGCGCCGGAGACGCCTGCCGAGCAGCCGGTGAGTACCAGCGCGCTGGCGCCGAGGGCGGCGACCGTTGTCAGGATTCTGTGGTTCTTCATTGTCTACTTCCTTGTAGTCGAGCTGCCCTGGCTGGTTGCTCGGGTGGTGAGGTGTGCTGCGGGACGGTGCGGGTGTTGAGGTGTGAAGCGGGTCAAGCAGGCCGTGCGGGTCATGCTGGTCATGCTGGTGAGACGAGAAAAATCGAAGCGCTTCGATGTCGAAGAGGCTGATCCGGCGAGGGGTCTGCGCCGTTTAGTCGCGAGGTGGAGCGGCGGTGGAACCCTTGCGCTCGTAGGTTGGCGCGATGAGTTCGACGTGGGGGTCGTGGGTGCCGGCGAGCTGCTCGATGACCAGCTCCACGGCCCGGCGCCCCGAGACGAGGGAGGGCAGGGGGATGACGTCGAGCGGCGGCAGGAAATGGTCGGTGGAGAAGCTGGAGCAGGCCGAGATGATCGACAGCTTGGCGGGGACCGCGACGTCGCGCGCTCGCAGCACCTCCAGCAGGATGCCGTGCACGTTCTCGTTGCAGTTGAGCACAACGGCGGTCATCCCGGGCAGCTCGGCGGCCAGGTTGTCGAGCGATACCTCGACCCCCTCACGGCTGGCTTCTGTGGTGTGGAAGGCCGTGCTGATGCCGGCTGCGGCGCCCGCAGCCAGGAACGCGTCGCGAAAGCGCGGTGCGTAGTTGGATCCGCGGTTGTAGAGCTGGTCGGCGTGGCCCATCAGGCCGATCGCGGTGTGGCCCTGCTCGACCAGGCTGCTGACGGCCAGCCGCGCCGCGGCCTCGAAATCGAGGTCGACACAGGTGAGGCCGGCGGTGTCGCTTGGCACCCCGATCAGCGCGGTGGGCAGGGCGAGTTCGCGGAGGACATCCACCCGCTCGTCGTCGGTGGTGACGTCGAGCACGATGATTCCGTCGACCAGCGAGCTCGAAGCCACCCGGCGCAGGCCGCTGGTCGCCTCACCCTCGGTGAGCAGCAGAACGTCGTAGTCAAAGCTGCGCGCGGCGGTAACCACCGAAAGAACGAACGCCATCAGTGCGGGTGGGTGGGTGTCTTCGTGCATGGGAGCGGTGAGGGCGAAGATATTGGTGCGCGAGCCGGCCAGCATCCGGGCCCCGGCGTTGGGGCGGTACCCGAGGTCGAGTACGGCCTGGTCGATGCGGCCGCGGGTCTCGGCGGCGATGGGACGTTTGCCAGACAGGGCGTAGGAGACCGTACTAATGGAGACACCGGCAGCACGGGCGACGTCCGTGATGTTGGCCATAAAAACTCCATTGTTTGGCTGCTGACGATTCGGTCTGACGGGGTGCTACGCCGGTCTGGTGGCCCCCGGCGGATCATCCGTCTAAACGCTTCGACGCCGACCCGCTCTCTCACCATAATTCGTCGAAGCGCTTAACACAAGCATTTTGTAGTGTCGTGCAACTTAATCGACGAACGCTCGCTAGTTCGACCGTTCTCGCGCCAAACGCTGGCTACCATAAGCGCATGACCACCATTGCCGCTGACCTCAGCTTCCGCCCCGCATCCCCCAGAGCGAGAGCAAGTGGTAGCGCCAGCGCCAGCGCCAGCGGAGCCAGCATCAACGCCGACAACAGAAGCGGCAGCGACATCGGCAGCAGCAGCGGAACCAGCAACCGCAGTGACGCCGGCCTGAGCCCGCTGATGTTGGTGCTGCCGGGCGGCTCATACCGGGAACACGCCAGCCACGAGGGTGAGGCCGTCGCCGACTGGCTCGCAGGCATCGGCATCCATGCCCTCGTGGTGCGCTACCCGGTCGACCCGAACCGCCACCCGGCCGGCCTGCGCCGCGTGCAGGAGGTACTGGCCGGAGTTCGGTCCGGTGCGCTGGAGCTGGTGGATGCCGCAGGCGAGCCCGCAGCAATCGATCGCTCGCGCATCGGGGTCGTGGGTTTCTCCGCAGGCGGCCACGTTGCGGCGCTGCTTTCCACCGGCGCGGATGCCGACGGACCGCACGGCGATGATCGCCCCGACCTGGCCGTGCTCGCCTACCCGGTCATCTCGATGACGCACGAGCCGCATTCAGAATCACAGGCGAGCCTGCTCGGTGACAAAAATACCCTCGACAACCGGCGCGCGCTCAGTGCCGAGTACCTGGTCGACGCGGGCACTCCCCCGACCTTCCTGTGGCACACGGCCGACGACGGCGGGGTTCCGGTCAGCCATTCGCTGCGTTACGCGAGCGCCCTTGCCGTCCACAACATCCCGTTTGACCTGCACGTTTTCGAACGTGGTGACCACGGGAAGGGCCTGGGCGTGGGCTATGGACCGCTGGAGGCGTGGACCGCGCTGTGCGAGGCATGGCTGGGCCAGCATGGCTGGATCGGCGTCACCCCGGACTAGGCGATGCCGAGGTGCTCCAGCAGGATGCGGGTGCCGATGAGGATCAGGACAACGCCGCCGACGATCTCGGCCGGCTTGCCAAATCGGGCGCCTACCCGACGCCCAACGAAGACACCCAGCAGGGCGAACGCGAAGGTGGTCACCCCGATCACGGCGATCGCTCCGGTGATCGAGACCGGGATAAACGCGAAAGTGATGCCTACCGCGAGCGCGTCGATGCTGGTCGCGACCGCGAGTATCAGCAGTTCGCGGACCTGGAGCCTGTCGTAGTCACGCTCCTTGTCCTCGTGCGACGAGAACGCCTCCCACAGCATCTTTCCGCCGATCAGCAGCAGCAGGCCGAAGGCGATCCAGTGGTCGAACTCGGTGATGTAGCGGGCGAACTGGCTGCCGAGGAACCAGCCGACCAAGGGCATCACGGCCTGGAACACACCGAAGGTGCCGGCGATGACCAGGGCGTTGCGCAGGTTGAAGCGCCGCATGTGGAGGCCCTTGGTGAGGGCGACGGCGAAGGCATCGGCGGAGACACCGACGGCAATAAGAAGGAGAGCCCAGAAGGACATGGCGGAGTGCGGCCTTTCGTACAGCTCGCCGAACCGCGAAGAAAAGGGGTGCGTTCGGCAAGAACTAATGCCGAAGGTCTCGCTCGCCCCAAAAGATTAGGGTGGCACGCCGGGCGAGTCATCGTGACCGCCAGTATGTCGACGTACCGCAGCACTCGCTGAAACCAGCGAGCTGTGGGAACTACTCCCCTTCGATAAGACCAGTCAAGCAGACGAAATCACCCATAAGCATGCTTTCGCATGTATTCGGGATCCCGAATTTCGAAGTCCGGGTCCACCCGAACCCAACGAACCGGACACGCCACCTTCACGATTTCCGTGGGCCTCGGGAGAAGGTTGGCGGCGAACGTCGACTTAGAAGAGACGCCCGACGGAGGCGAGGCCGGCTCGCAGCAAGGCTCCGCGGCCACCCTCCATTTCGGCGGCGACCGCGTCGGACGCGGCCTCGATGGGGGTCATCCAGGTGAGCTCGAGGGCATCCTGGCGGGGGTCACACGTGCCGGTGACGGGCACAACGTAGGCCAGCGAAACCGCGTGCTGGCGATCGTCGGTGTACTGGGCGCCCGGGAACGGGAAGTATTCGGCGACGGAGAACGGTACCGGCGACAGCGGCAGTTGCGGGAACGCCATCGGCCCGAGGTCCTTCTCCAGGTGGCGGTACATTGCGTCGCGCAGGGTCTCGCCAAACATCACCCGTCCAGACACCAGGGTGCGGCTCATCGCGCCGACCGCGTTGGCGCGCAGCAGGATGCCGACCTCGGTGACCTGGCCGAGCCCGTCGACGCGCACGGGGATGGCCTCCACATACAGGAGGGGAAGGCGGGATCGGGCTTCGGCCAATTCCTCATCGGATAGCCAGCCAGAGTTCGGGTCGGGTGTTCCTACGGAGCTCATGGTCCATTCTTACCGCTTGTTTGTTACAAACTGCACACAGTCGAAGAACGTTCACTGTCGGCGAATTTCTGCGGGACCGGTCAGCCGCCCCGATTGTGCTCTAGGGCCAGCCGAGGAGTGCGCGCAGTGCCGCCGCGGTTGCGGCCGCGGCGATGACCACAACGATGAAGGGTGCACGCAGTAGGAGGGCGATGATCGCAGCCACCAGGCCAGCGGCGCGGGCATCGAGTACCAGTGTCGACCCGACGGTGAATGTCTGCATCACCACGAGGGCTGCAAGCAGCGCCGCGGGCAGCAGCGTGGTGACGCGGGAGACGCGCGGCTTCTCCAGATAGGCCGGCGGAACCGTGTAGCCGGCAAACTTGAGCGCGAACGCGATGAGGGATGCGCCGATGATGGCGGTCCAGACCGTCACAGGATCGACCCTTTCTTCAGCGGGGACTCGGGGCTGCGTGGACGGGAGACCAGCCCGAACAGCACCGCCACCACCGCGGCGGCGATGACCGGGATACCGACCGGCACCACGGGCACGAGTACCGCAGCCACCACGGCGGCCGCGATCGCCACCGCGACCGGTTGCATCGATTTGAGCCGCGGCCAGAGCAGCGCGAGGAAAGCCCCCGTTGCCGCCGCGTCCAGGCCATATTGCTTCGGGTCGCCGATCGCGTCGCCAACCAGCGCGCCAACCAGGGTCATGATGTTCCAGCCGACGTAAACGCCGATGCCGGTGACCCAGAACCCGACCCGTCGATGCGGCACGGAATCCTGCGCGACCGCCACCGCCGTCGACTCGTCGATGGTGAGCTGGGCCACGGGGATGCGCCACAGTCCGCGCGGCGCCATCGTGGGCGTGAGCTGCAATCCGTAGAGGGTGTTGCGCACAGCCAGCAACGATGAGGCAGCGATCGCGGCACCCACCCCGCCGCCTCCGCCGAGCACCCCGATCAGGGCGAACTGCGAGCCACCGCTGAACAACAGCAGCGACGTGACGGAGGTCTGCCAGATAGTCAGGCCGCTCGCGACGCTGAGGGCTCCGAAGCTGATGCCGTAGAGGCTGGTGGCGATCGCCACCGACAGGCCCTGGCGGACGACCGCCCGACGTTCCGGGTCTGCGGGGGTGGAGCGTTGTGCCATGTCTTCGAAGCTAGCTCACAATCGGGGCAGCCCTCCATCGAGGCGTCGAATAGCGACACGCGGGCCATCATCCGGCGGGGGCCGTGGCACGAGGGGCTTGTGACCCGACGCGGCAGGCCGTGGCCGACATCCACCCACTCTTTACTTTGTTAGGACAACAAAAGATAAGGTGGATGTGTCTCGGCCCGCGCCGAGGCTCAGCGCCAGCCCGGGTCGAAGGAGATCGAACAGTATGACCACACGCCGCAGCATCGGAGTCGGACTCATCAGTGTTGGTTGGATGGGCCGCCTGCATTCACGTGCGTACTCGAACCTTCGGTTCGCCTACCCGGAGGCGGAATTCGCTCCCCACCTCGTGATCGCTGCCGATGCGGTGCAGGCCAATGTTGATTACGCCGTCGACGTGCTCGGTTACCAGCGCGGCACCCTCGACTACCACGACGTGCTCAACGACCCAGACGTCGACGTGGTGTCGATCTGCGCGCCGAACTTCCTCCACCGTGAATTCGCCCTGGCCGCAGCCGCTGCGGGCAAGCCGTTCTGGATCGAGAAGCCAACCGGACGCAACTCCCACGAGACCGCCGAGATCGTCGCAGCGGCGAAGGACGCCGGTGTGGCCACCGCCGTCGGGTTCAATTACCGCCATGCTCCGGCCGTTCAGCACGCCAGGACCCTAATTGCCGCCGGGGAACTGGGCGAGATCACCAACGTCAAGGTGTCGCTGCTCGCGGACTATTCCGCCGATCCGCTCGGTGCCTTCACCTGGCGTTACCAGCGCGATCGCGCCGGGTCCGGGGTGCTCGGCGACCTGCTGTCCCACGGCATCGACCTCGCCACCCACCTTGTCGCCCCCATAACCGCGGTGACCGCGCTCACCCAGACGGTGATCACCGAACGTCCCGTTCCCCAGGGGCCCACCGTCGGCCATGCGACGGCGTCATCGGACGACCCGAAGGCGTCGGTGGAGAACGAGGATTATGCCGCGATGCTGGTGCGCTTCGGTGCCGGATCGAGGGCCGTCGGATTCCTCGAAGCATCACGCGTCGCCGTGGGGCCCCGCGCCGATTACTCGATTGAAATCTTCGGCACGGCGGGATCGCTGCGCTGGAGTTTCGCGCGGATGAATGAACTCGAGGTCTGCATCGGCACCGGCGGCGACCTTCACGGATACACGACGGTGCTCGCCAAGCCGGGCGACGGGGAGTTCTCCCGATTCCAGCCCGGCCCCGGCCAGCCCACCGGGTTCGACGAGCTCAAGGTGGTGGAGGCGTGGCAGTTCCTCACCTCGGTTATTTCCGGGGAGCAAATCGCGCCGTCCGTCGAGGATGCGCTTGCCGCCGCCCTGGTAGTTGAAGCCGCAGAGGCATCGGCCGCGGACGGACAGTGGCACACGGTAGCGAACGCCTAAGACACAAACATCCCCCTTGCCGAGGGCGTGCCAGCAATCCGTTCCAGGCGGGTGAGGACGTGAGCGCGATAACAGCGAAGGGAGCACGCGCCGTTCGGCGCGTGCTCCCTTCGGTCCGTCAGGGCTGTTGACCGGTCAGGAGACCTTAAGCGCGAGAATCTCGAGAATCTCGTCGGTGGTTGCAGCCTGGCGCATCCGTTCGACCTGGCTTTCGTCGGAGCAGACCTCGGCGATCTGGCTGAGCAAACCCAGGTGCTCGCCATCTCTGCCGGCGATCCCGATCACCAGGTAGGCGAGGTCACCGTTGAAGAGGACCCCCTCGGGGACCTGCACGATCGACACGCCAGACCGGAGGATCTCGCCTTCTGAACCGTTCTGTCCGTGCGGTATGGCCACATGATTGCCCACATAGACACTCACGTCTTTGTCCCTGGCGTGCATCGAGGTCACGTATGCCTCTGTGACGTAACCCTCGCGCACCAGTATCTCGCCGGCTGCGGAAATCGCCTCCGACTTGGTCGTGAAGCTGCGGTTCATTTCGACATTCCGCGGTGTGATCACGTCGCCACCGACGGGATCTTCCAGCGTTGGCACCACGGTCGCCGCGACACTGCCGTTCGAACCGTTGACCCGCTTGACCAGCTCCACGATCTCGTCAAACTGCGGGGCCTCGACAAAGCTGGTGATGGCCATAAATTTCACCACACCGTCGTCGTGCTGCTTCATCGTGCGGTCGATCAGCTTCGTGTGGGTGACGATGAGATCCACCCCGGGTGGGATCTCCTCGATCTTGGAGTTGGTCACCTCCACGTCGAGCATCGCCTTGCGGATCTTCGATTTCAGAATAGACGCGCCCATGGCGCTCGAACCCATGCCGGCATCGCAGGCGACGACGATCCGCTTGATGGTCGACATCGGCACTTCGCCGGCAACCAGCTTGCGGTTGAAGTTCTCGCGCTCTTCAACACTGCCGTCGGCAAGCGCCGTGTCAGCTGTGCCGCGTTTACCGGTTTTGAGCAGCAGGGCGGCGATGAGGAAGGACACCGCCATACCGGCGAAGAAACCGATCAAGTTACCAAACAGGGACCCGTTGGGTGTCAGCGCGATGATGGCAAAAATACTTCCCGGTGATGGGGTGGCGACCGTTCCTCCGTCGAAGAGGGTAAACATCGCGAGCGAGGTGGCGATACCTCCCATCGTGGCAAAAACGAGTTTCGGGTTCATCAACACAAACGGGAAGTAGACCTCGCCGATGCCACCAACACCAGCGATCAGGGCTGCCATCGGGGCCGTGTTTTTCGCCATACCGACACCAAAGATGCTGATGGCGAGCAGTGTCCCCACCGACGGACCGGGATTGGCGTCCACCAGGAACAGAATCGACCGGCCAACTTCGTCGACCTGGGCGATGCCGAGCGGCGCCATGATCCCGTGGTTGATCGCGTTGTTGAGGAAAAGCACCTGCGCCGGCGCCACAAACACCGCAACGAGTGGAAGCAGGTTGTGTGCCAGTACCCAGTCAACGCCGGATGACAGCACGGCGATGAGGCCCTGGATGACCGGGCCGATTGCGACGTAAGCTGCGAGGACGATACCGAGGCCGAGAATTCCCATCGAGAAGTTGCTGATCAGCATCTCGAAGCCCACCTTGACGCGACTCTCGAAGAACCGGTCGACCTTTTTCATCAGGTAACCGGCGAGCGGTCCCATGATCATGGCTCCGGTGAGCATGGGGATGTCGGATCCGACAATCACGCCCATCGTGGCGAGGACACCGATCGCGCCGCCCCGCATGCCGTGGACGAGTCGTCCGCCGGTGAAGCCGATGAGCAGTGGCAGCGCGTAGGTGATGATGGGGGTGACCAATGCCGCCAGGTATTCGTTTGGCAGGTACCCGGTGGGGATAAACAGCGCCGTCAGCAAGCCCCACGCGACGAACACCCCGAGGTTGGGCATCACCATTCCGCTGAGGAAGTTGCCGAACTTCTGCACTCGCCGCAGAGTATCGGTGTTGCGTTTTTGACGAACGTGCGTCTTTGCTTGATTCATCACTTTCCTTCTTAGATCTGTTGTTTATACCGTGTGAAAATTTGTGGGCCTGGTCGGGCGACCCTCAGCGAGGGTCGCCCGAGCGGTCGATCAGCGGGACTTTCCCCCCGTGATGTTCAGGGTTGTTCCGCTGATGTAGCTGGAGTGGCTCGAGACCAGATAGGACACCAGATCGCTGATCTCCTCGTGCTCGCCGACGCGGCGGAGCGGGATCGATGACGCGTAGTCGGTGTCGATGTGGTCGGGGTCGAGCCCGCGGGTGTAAGCGAGGGCGGCGTAGTTCTCGTCGCTGTTCATGTTGGTCCGCTTGTTGATGCCGGGCGCGATTCCCACAACACGGATGTTGTGCTGGCCGAGTTCCTTAGCCCACGACCGGGTGAAACCATTGAGCGCGGCCTTTGTCGCGGAATAGATGCTCTGGCCAGCGGAACCTTCGACTCCGGCCTCGGAAGAGATGTTGACGATCACACCCTCCTGCCGTTCGATGAACTGCCGCGCGACGGCCTGGGCGCAAAGGAATGGCCCCTTTTGGTTCACGTTCGTGATGAAGTCGAAGTCGGCCTCGGTCGCTTCGAACTCGGGCTTTTCACCGTAGAAGTCGACGAGCAGGCGCGGGCGATTCACACCGGCGTTGTTGATCAGCGCGTCGATCCGTCCGAACTTTTCCACCACCTCGGCCACCATCGCCTCGACGCTGGCCTTCGAGGTGATGTCGCACTGCACAAAATGATCGGAGTAAGCCGCGACGTCGTCGTTGGTCCGCAGGTCGCAGACGACGACGGTGGCGTTGTTGTTGTGGAGATTGGTGGCGATGCTGGCGCCGATGCCCGAGGCGCCGCCGGTCACGATGATGACCTTCTGGCCGAGGTCGATCCATGTGCTCATGAGTGTGTCCTTGCTGTTCTGGGAAATGCGGTTGTTCGAGGGACTGCGCCGTCGATGAAGTGCGGCGCAGGGGGATGCTTCGGGCTATTCGAGGTTGGCGTGGTGCTGCCAGAGTTCCTTGAGATCCAGTCCGCGGGATTCGATCAGGGACAACGCGATCGCATCGCCGAGTAGCAGGAGGCATTGTTCGAACAGGCTTGTCATGGGCTGCACCGACGTGACCTCGGTGCCCGTGGAAAATTTCGTCTGCACGGGGATACGCACAAAAACATCGGAGTACGCGCTCATCGAGCTGTCGGCGTTGGCTCCGATGTGGGCGACCTGCGCTCCGTGGCTTTTCGCCTTCGCGGCGATGGCGAGCGGGATGGCGCTTTCACCGCTACCGGAGCCCACGATGAGCAGGTCGCTCGCCGTGATGGCGGGTTCGGTGATCTGGCCAACGATGACGGAATCGATGCCGAGGTGGGCGAGCCGCTTCGCTACAGCCTGCAACGACAGCAATACGCGTCCAACGCCGACGAAGAAGACGCGGTCGGCCTGCATGATCTGCCGGGAGAGGGCGTCCACGTCGTCCCCGGAGACAGCGGCCAGTGTGGCGGAAACTTCCGAGACGATGCTGGCCTGGGCTTCTGCGTAGTTCACTTGGCGACCGCCGCTGGCTCGAAGGCTGAAGCGACGACGGCATCGAGCCTGACCTTGTTCTCGCGCAGGGTATTGCCCGTGATGAACAGCCCGGTGCTGCCGAGCACAAGGTTGGTGGCGCCGGCGCGCACGAGGCCAGGGATGGTGGCAAGTGAGACGCGGCCGTCGACCTGCAAGTCGACGGTGAGGTTCTGGTCGTCGATGAGCTTGCGCAGCCGGGATACCTTCTCGATGGCGTATGGCACCTGCGTCTCGGTGGCGAACGTGGCGTAACCGGGGTTGATCAGCATGGCGCAGAGAACATCGACCTGCGGGAGGACGTACTCGAGAACGGAGAGTGACGTTGCTGGGTTGAGTGCAACCCCGGGGCGCGAACCGGAGTTGCGGATCAGGTTGATCAGCCGGTCAACGTGGAGGGTCGACTCGTGGTGGAAGGTGACGGTCTCCATCCCCATGTCGAGCACCTCGCTGACGAAGTATTCATTTTTCGTCGACATGATGTGGGCATCCATCGGCAGGTTGGTGACCTGGCGGAGTCGTTTGGCGATGTCGAGGCCCATCGGCATGCTCGGGCTGAAGTCCCCGTCGATGATGTCGACGTGCAGGGAGTCGATGCCCAATTCCTCGAGTTCTTCGACGGTCGCCTGGAGGTTAACCAGGTCCCCCGTCATGATCGAGGCGGAGTATTTCACCGGGGTCGGGGGCTGGTCTGTTATTGCGGCACTGGACAACATGTAAGCGATCGTAAGAAACTGAGTAACAACGTTCAACGACAGATTAATAACAGTTAGAGACATAAAGATGGCCAATCCCCTCACGTCCTCCCTGCCCTATCTGGTCGCCCCGGGACCGGCACGGAGCGTCGCGGTCCTCACCGAGGATGTGCTCGGCGCCATCGCCGAGCGAGTTGGCGGCGCCGGGCCCTGCAGCAAAGCTGACCTGGTCAGGGAGATGGGGCTCCCCCGATCGACCGTGACCGCCCATGTCGACTGGCTACTGAACCGCGGGGTACTGACCCACGTCGCTGGTGAGCACCAGCTGAAACGCGGTCGTCCCGCAGAGAGTGTTGCGTTGAACGGCGGAGCCGGCTGGATTCTCGCGGTCGAGATGGGCGCATTGAAAACCACTGTCGCGGTCGTTGACCTTGCCGGCGCAATTCTCGCCAGGCGCAAGGTATCGCTGCCCGTGTCGCAGGATCCTAAGACGTGCCTGGCTAAGCTCGCGGTACTCCTGGAGGAACTCGCCGTGGAAGCAGCCGAGGTCTCCGGCCACGCCGTCCCGCGCGCCAACTGGGTGGCGTCGATCGCCCTGCCGGCCCGGATCGACCTGCAGACCCGACGGCCGCTTCGCCCCACGATCATGCCGACCTGGGACGGTTATCCGGTCGGTGAGGCGATCGAAAGCGCGCTTGGCTGCCCCGCGCTGCTGGAGAACGATTGCAGCGTGCGCGCATTGGGTGAGGTCGGCTATCTCGGCCCTGACTCCCTTCCCTTAATTTCCATCCAGATCGGCACCGGCGTCGGCGCCGGCATCATCGACAGTTCCGGCCTGATCATCCGCGGGGCGAATGGTGCCGCGGGTGATGTTGGCCACATCCCCTACTCAAAGGGAGGGGATGCCCTCTGTAGCTGCGGTGCGCGTGGCTGCATCGAGGCCGTCGCATCCGTCTCGGCCATGATTGCGAAGATCGAGCGCGCGGGTATCACGTGCGCGGACGACACCCTCAGAGGCTCTGACCGCCTGCTCAGCCTCGTTGAACAGGGAGGACCCGACGTCACCCAGGTCATCCGGGAGAGCGCCGAGGCGATCGGCGAGGTGGTGGCATCGTTGTGCAATGTGTTAAACCCGCGACGGGTCGTGATCACCAGTGCACTGGCGACCGTGAGCCACGAGCTACTGGCCGGGGTGCGGAGCGTTGTCTACGCGCGCGCCCGCCCTCTCGCCACCAAAGACCTGGTGATTGACTACAGCCAGCTCGGTGACTCGATGGGTATCGCGGGTGCTTACCTGCTCGGTCGCCGGTTCCTTCTGTCGTCCAGCAACATCAAACGCCTCCGGGTCGCCGCCTGACGTTTCCCCAGCCGGGCGCGAAGGTGATGACGAGCCCCACGAAGACACCGAGCACTCCCCCGGCGGCAACGTAGGTGATCCCCCAGTTCTCCGAGGTCGCAACAATCGTGCCGGAACCGTCCACCCGGTCCCACTCACACTCGAGTCCGAGGGGCCAAAGGCTGAAGCGTCCTGTGACGCCTTCCACCGTTTCGTATCGGGGAACAATCAGCGACGTATCCGCCGGTGTGGGGCCGCTGAAAAAGCACTCCTCCGTTGGGCGGTTCCGGCTAAACGCCGCGTAATCCAGCGCGACGATCCCCAACACGACGGCAGCGCAGAGGACAACGAGAATGGCCCCGAAGAACCGACGGTAGGCGCTGGCGAACACGGCTTCGACGTCACTCACGTCCCACCGCCCCCTGACGACGCCGTCGCCCTGTTGCCCGGTTACGCCGTTGTCTCGAAATCTACTGCAGGTCGGAGCTGAGCCGCATCACATTGTCGATGTAGCGGCGATACCAGGGCTCGCGCTTCCATTCCGCGAGGGTGAGCAGGGTGGATGCTTCACGGTAGCCATCCTGGATCTTGGCGAGGTCCCCGGCGAGCGAGGCGCCGAAGCCGAGCAGCATAATCTCGTAGTCCAGGGCGAAGGAGCGCATATCCATGTTGCTTGAACCGATGACCGAGATCTCGCCATCCACCGTGAAGTGCTTCGCGTGCAGCACGGTCGGCTTCGGAAACAGGTAGATCTTCACCCCGGCCTCGAGCAGCACCTCGTAGTAGGAGCGCTGGGCGTGCTGGACCATAAATTGGTCGGCCTGCTCCGAGACGAACAGCTCGACCTCAACCCCGCGGAACGCGGCGGAGGTGATGGCGTTCAGCAGCGAGTAGTCCGGGATGAAGTAGGGGCTCGTGATGGTGAGGGTGTGCTGTGCGCGGTGCATCAACGACACGAACATCCGCAGGTTCGGCTCGGTCGGGAACCCCGGTCCCGACGGCACCAGCTGGAACGCACCGTGGCGTTCGTCGGTGATCACGTCGTCTTCAGACTCGGGGTGGCTCTCGAAGTCGAGCACCTCGCCGGTCTCCGTGTACCAGTCGATGGCGAAGACGGCGCTGAGCGAGTCGACGATCGGGCCGGTGAGTTCGATGTTGAGGTCCTGCCAGTGCCTGCCAGCCTTTTTGTGTTTCGGTTTGAGGTAGCCGGAGTCAATCATGTTCTGCGACCCCATAAAACCGACCCGGCCATCCACCACGAGCAGTTTGCGGTGGTTGCGCAAATCGGGGCGGCGCCAGCGGCCACGCAACGGGTCGATGGGCATCATGCGGTGCCATTCGATGCCAACGAGGGTCATTCGGGCGAGGAACTCCTGGTAGCCGGGGTAACCGCGGGTGCCGATGTGGTCGAACAGCAGTCGCACGGGCACACCGCGTTTGACGGCGTTGGCCAGCGCGGTGAAAAAGACGTCGGTGGTGTCGTCCCACGCCATGATGTAAATCTCGACGTGGACGGCGATCTCGGCGGTGTCCACGGCCTTGGCCATGGCGCGGATGGAGTCGTTGTAGGTTCCGTGCAGGCCCTCGTTGCGGCCGATGTTCAGCGGCAGGGAGGCGAGGCGGCGGTTGAGGGCGACGATGGAGTCGGCCCCGGCGATGTCGCGGGTGTACACCTCGGCGTTGGGGTGGGTTGTGGTCTCGCTGGCGATCAGCGCGTTGGCCTCCCCCTGCAGCTTGTGGCGCCGGCCCTGCACGTAGGGACTGCCGAGCAGCAGGAACAGCGGAAG
>JAODAO010000071.1 GCA_025463465.1 Glaciihabitans sp.
CGATGGGCCGCGAATTCACCATCACCGTCGCAGCCGAGATCGACGATCTGGAACGCAACGGGCACGGACCACTGATCAACTACAACGACCTGGGCAACTCGGGTGCTTCGCGACTGTCGGCATTGGAAAACCCGGGGTCAGAGTGGCGGATTGACAACCTCTCAGGCGGAGCGCAGGCAGTGGACCCCGTCACCGGTGAAGGCTTGTCGGTCAACGATCTGTCCGGCCGGGTGCTCGAATCGCTCGGCCAATACCCGGACGCCGCGATGGATTTCCTGACAGATTCTTCCATGGGGTCCGGCGAACGCACCATCGGTGCCGAGCGACTTGCTTACTGGTATGGGGAACGTGACTTCTCCGGGGCCGACCAGTTCGAGGGCCCCGCTGCCCTCTGGCTCGGTGCCCAGCAGATTGACGGCGGGCCGTTTGACGTTGAGCAGGGCCCATACGCGATGGACCGTGCCGCCATGCTGACGTCGGACATCATGTTTACACTGGCCACGAACGACAACTATCGTGCCCAGAACCTCAGCGAAGACGCATCGGGGATGCTGGCGACCAACGTTGCCGTCCACCTCGACGGGTTCACCGAGTTCCTGTACGACCACGACGCCGTCCAGTCCGACCGTGCCGGGTCCGAACCGGTTCCCATTTTTGGCACGGACGAAAATCGGGCAACTCCCAAGATCAACCTCGACGTATTTTTGAACGTCATCGGCCCCATTGGTGCCAACGACCAGGGCAGTACCGTCCTCGAGACTGCGGCGACAGCGAATCAGGCGCGTTACATAGACCTCGCGATCGACAGGCCTGACCTGCTTGAGGGCGCGCTCAGACGGATTAACGCGCTGCAGGGCGCCGTTGATGGGAGCGCCACCGGGTCCACAATCAAAAGTGCAACAGATCACGATGCGATCGTCGAGGAGCAGGCGGAGGCAGCCGCCCTGCTGGTGTCATTGCTCCCGCTGCCGCCGCTGTTGCCCGAGGGCAAAGTCGTGTTGGAGGTGACCCAGGACGTTGTGGACTTCGCCATCTCGCAGGGCATCGACGTGGGTATGGACGAACTGAAGAACGCCGCACTCACGCTCGACGCCACCATCGCAGATATGGACCTCAAGCGGGATGAGCAGAACCTGATGATGGAAGTTCGTAACGGCCAGCTGATGTATCTCGTTTATTCGCAGCAATATGCCGCCGGG
The DNA here is from genome assembly GCA_025463465.1 of Glaciihabitans sp. GTDB lineage: Bacteria > Actinomycetota > Actinomycetes > Actinomycetales > Microbacteriaceae > Glaciihabitans. The sequence goes on from JAODAO010000071.1 coordinate 1,200, forward strand.
GTTGAGGGCGCGCCCGACATGAGTGATGTTGCCGAGCTCCCGATCCAGAAGGAAAACGAAGACAAGGAGGACTACGTCCAGCGCGCCAGCAGGTGGTACTACGACAACATGGATAAGTACACCCCCGAGGGATTGTTCGCCAACTACAACGCCGCGTACGGAAACAGCAAGGACACAACAACTCGTGATGATGATTGAACATTCGAGGATCCGCGCGATGGCGCCGGCCCTGGCCGTCACGATGGTTGTCTCCCTGGCCGGTTGCTCCGCCGCCGAAGAGGGTCCGAGTGTGGTGGCAACCCCGAAGATATCCTGGTCGCCGGCTGCCTCGGTGCCGCTTGAAACCAACCGCTACGTCGAGGCGGCGCGGGCAGCCGACCTGGGATATACGGTCGCTCACAACGCCGCCGACTTCACTATCGAGCAGCTGACCGCGACCCACACCGGTGACGAGGTCTATAAGATTGCGACCGGTTTCGACGCCACTTACGTGTCAGGTTCTTCGGACCCACAGGTGTTTCCCGGCCCGGCCATTCGCCTTCCGTTGGAAGTCGTGGAGAACTCCGCCGGTGACGGCGCCACGATCACCTACTGCGAGGTTCGCGACAACTGGCTGCTGTCAGCGGACTCGAGTGATACCCGCCTCGATCTGTCGGCGGGCACCATGCTCACCGTGGACATCGTCACCAAAGAGTCGACCGGTGAGTTGGTCGAGGCGCGGGAGGTCGCCTCGAGCGATGCCTGTGACGCCACAGGCGCCGCCGTCGGTCGATTTGATCCCGTACCCGACGTGCCGGAGGCACTGGATGAAAACGACGTTCGATTCCCAGCGGACTACAGCACGGGCGACTAGACGTTGCCTGCCATGAGAACTTCGTGGTGGGAACCAGTGAAGGCAGAACGGGGAGTCATGGTTTCCACTCTGGTCGGTAACCGCGCGGCCAAGCGGGTCTCCGTTGCGGTGCTGGCGATTGCCAGTGTCATCCTCCCTACAGGGTGCTCCGCGGTCGAAGAGGGCCCGAGTGTTATCGCGACCCCGGACATCACGTGGGCGTCGCAGTCGACATCGCCGTTGGAATCCGATCGTTATGTCGAAGCTGCCCGTGTCGCCGACCTCGGCTACACCGTCGCATTCAATGCGGCGGACTTCAGTATCGAGCAGTTCACCTCGACGCACACGGGCGACGGCGTCGCTTCCACCGCCCGCGGCTTCCTCGCCACGTTCGTCAAGGCTGGCCGGAGCCCCGAGGTGTATCCAGGACCGGCCATTCGCCTGCCTCTTGAGGTGGTCGAGAATGCAGCCGGTGACGGCGCCGTCATCACTGTTTGCGAAGCAATGGACAACTGGGTGCTGAGCGCAGGGGTGCCAGAGACGCGCCCAGAGCTGACGGGGGGACGCATCCTGACCGTTCAGATCGGAACCAGTGAGCAGACTGGTGAGCTGGTGGAAATTGATACAACATCGTCGAGCGACGACTGTGACGCTACCGGTGCCGCGGTCGGACTGTTTGTACCGGAACCGGACATCCCGGAGATCATCACCGAAGATGACGTACGGATGCCCTTGGGTTCGCAAGATTGAGGCCGCCGACTCCGTGCAGCGCGCCAGCACGATATCCCTGCTCACAAACCACTGTGTTCGTAACGGATCATCCGGGACACGCGGCCGCGTACACAATCAGCAAAGGCAGAACTCCGGGTAATGATGAGTAAACGCACATTGACCCGAACCCTGATCCCCGGTTGCGCAATCGCGGCGATAATTGCCCTAGCTGGTTGTTCTGCGGAAAGCGAGGAACCCAGCGTGATCACGACCCCGGAAATCTCCTGGTCGCCGGCTGCTTCGGTCCCGTTGGAAACCAACCGCTACGTCGAGGCGGCGCGGGCAGCCGACCTGGGATATGCGGTCGCTCACAACGCCGCCGACTTCACCATCGAGCTGTTCACATCCACCCGATCTGTTGATGAGGTGGGGTACACCGCTGACGGGTTCGTTGCAAGCTACGTTGGGAACGACAACACGCCCCAGGTGTTCCCCGGGCCGGCAATCCGACTTCCGCTCGAGGTCGTGGAAAACGCTGCCGGCGACGGCGCCGACATCACCTTCTGTGAGGCGAGCTACAACTGGCTGCTCACGGCTGATCGTCCTCAGACGCGGCCCGAGCTGTCGGCGGGGAGCATCGTGACCGTCCAGATCGGAACCAGCGCTCAGAGCGGCGAGCTGGTCGAGATGAGCGATTCGGGTTCGAACCAAGACTGTGATGCGTCCGGTGCCGCGGTCGGAGTATTTATACCCGTACCGGACATTCCGGAAACCCTTACGGAGGATGACGTGCGAATGCCTTTGGGCTCGAAGGACTAAGAAGAGTCCCGGACGCGCGCTGGCTGCATCCCCCTGGCATCTGATCGGAGCCGGACGGTGTGCTCCGCACGGATATTCAGCGCCGTGGGCCGCAGTCACGGCTTGCGCCGATAGGATAACTGGCGATATGTCTGCTTCCTTTTCCACCGCCACCGGTGCTGATGTCCGTGTCCGTTTCTGCCCTTCGCCGACGGGAACGCCGCACGACGGCCTCATCCGCACCGCGTTGTTCAACTGGGCCTACGCCAGGCACACGGGGGGCAAGCTGGTGTTCCGAATCTAGGACACCGACGCCGCCCGTGATTCCGAGGAAAGCTACCTGCAGCTGCTCGACGCCCTGCGCTGGCTGAAGCTGGACTGGGACGAGGGTGTCGAGACCGGCGGGCCGCACGGGCCGTACCGCCAGTCCGAGCGCACCAGCATCTATCTCGAGGTCATCGAGAAGCTGAAGGCATCCGGCCACCTCTACGAGAGCTTCGCCACCGGCGAAGAGATCGAGGCCCGCAACGTGGCAGCCGGTCGCGACCCCAAGCAGGGTTACGACAACTTCGAGCGCAACAACACGGCCGAGCAGGTTGCCGCTTACAAGGCCGAGGGCCGAGCTCCCGCCCTGCGCCTGCGCGTTCCGGACACCGAGCTCAGCTTCGACGACCTGGTCCGAGGCGAGATCACCTTCCCGGTCGGCTCCTTCACCGACTTCGTTGTGGTGCGCCCGAACGGTGCCCCTCTCTACACCTTTGTGAACCCGGTCGACGATGCGCTGATGGGCATCACCCACGTGCTGCGCGGCGAGGACCTGCTGTCATCCACCCCTCGCCAGATCGCGCTGTACCACGCACTGATCGAGGTCGGCGTCACCGAATTCATCCCCCGCTTCGGGCACCTTCCCTACGTGATGGGTGAGAACAACAAGAAGCTGAGCAAGCGCGACCCCGAGTCGAACCTGTTCCACCACCGCGAGCTTGGGTTCATCCCGGAGGGCCTGGTCAACTACCTGTCCCTGCTCGGCTGGTCGCTCACCCACGACCGCGACGTGTTCTCCATCGAGGAAATGGTCGCGGCGTTCGACGTTGTAGACGTCAACCCGAACCCGGCCCGCTTCGACCAGAAGAAGGCCGAATCCCTGAACGGCGACCACATCCGCCTGCTCACGGTGCCCGAGCTTGCAACGCGAATGGTGCCATACCTTGGCGACTACATCCTCACCGACGAGGACATGGACATCCTCTACGCTGCCACGCCCCTGGTGCAGGAGCGAATGCAGCTGCTCGGCGAAGCCCCCGGCCTGCTCGGGTTCCTGTTCGTCTCAGACGACGCTCTCAAGTACGACGACGAGGCCATCCCTAAGCCTGATGCGCTTCCCGTCCTCGAAGCATCCATCACTGCCCTCGAGCACCTGGACGACTTCACCCACACATCCATCGAGGCCGCCCTGCGCGTCGCCCTGATCGAGGAACTCGGCCTCAAGCCGCGCATCGCGTTCGGGCCCCTGCGCGCCGCGATCTCCGGACGCCGCATCAGCCCGCCACTGTTCGAATCGATGGAACTGCTCGGCCGCGAGTCCACCCTCGCGCGCCTGCACAAGCTGTCGAGCCTGCTGTGAACCCAGCCGATTCACCGAACGTGAACGACGCGGCAGCCAGCACGGTGCCAGCCAACAGCGCAGTGCCAGCCGGCGGTTCAGCGCCAGCCAAAAGCGCAGTGCCAGCCGGCGGTGCAGTACCAGCACGCAGTGCGGTGCAGGGGGATGTCTCTGACGCGACCGTCTGGGACGTTGTGATTGTCGGAGCCGGCCCCGCCGGGCTGTCCGCGGCGCTGAACCTGGCCCGCGCTCGGCGCCGGGTGCTGGTCATCGACAGTAACCGCCCGCGCAACGCGGTCACGCTCGCCTCGCACGGTTTCCTCAGCCGAGACGGCGTCTCGCCGATGGAGCTGCGCAGCCTCGGCCGCGACGAGTTGGCGAACTACCCTGAGGTCGAATTCCGAAAAACGGTCGCCACAGCCATCGTGCGTGACGGCGACGAGTTTGTCGTCACCGACCGCACCGGAACATCTCGTTCCCGCACAATTCTGCTCACCACCGGCCTCACCGAGAAGCTGCCCGCCCTGCCGAGCCTGCGCACCTTCTACGGCACCAGCATCCACAGCTGCGTCGCCTGCGACGCCTACGAGTACGCCGACCGACCCATCGCCCTGCTCGGTGAGACGGATGATCTCGCGGAGCGAGCCATCCACCTGTCCCAGTGGAGCCGCGACCTAATCGTTTTCACCAACGGCATTGGCGTCATCACCGCCGCGGAGGAGGCGACGCTCGCCGCGCGCGGCATTACGGTGGACCGCCGCGCTGTGCAGGATGTGGCCGGCGACCGCGACGGCCTGTCCGGGATCGTCCTTGCCGGTGGGGAAATCATCGCGCGTGAGGCCATGTTCGTCCGCCCGCTCTGGCAGAGCGGCCTCGGTTACGCCGACGCGCTCGACCTCAAGAGCTCGGCAGACGGCCTGCTGGTCGTCGACACCGAGGGTCGCACCAGCGCGCCCTCCGTGTATGCCGCTGGCGACTCGACCTCGCCAGGGCCCCAGCAACTCATCGTCGCGGCCGGTGCCGGCGCCCGAACCGCGAACGCCATCAACCGCGACCTTCTCGGACTCTGATCGCGCAAGCCCCGGCTGAGCCGCCCGCGACCGCCCGTCGCCGCGCGACGCGCCCGGGGGAACCCGCTCGATTTTGAACGAGGGCGCGAACCGCGTTATAGTAACTAGTCGGCCCGCTTAGGTGAGCCGCCTTGGGGTATGGTGTAATTGGCAACACGGAAGATTCTGATTCTTTTGTTCTTGGTTCGAGTCCAGGTACCCCAGCAGTTTGGCTCCCTCGTCGGGAGCCATTTCGCTTTAACGGTCATCGCTTTAACGGTCATCGCTTTTACGGTCATCCTGTCAACAGTTATCCGGCCAACAGTTATCGGGTCGGCCGTCGTCGGTTCAGCAGTGTTCGGGTCGGCAGTGTTCGGGTCGGCAGTTATCCGGTCCGCGTGATCCCGTTCTCGGCGGTCAGTCAAATAACCACCGACACGCGGATCAGTAGTCGACGCGGCGGCCGAAGGTGCGCTTCGCCCGGGGGCGGGGGGAGCAGTACGCCTCATCGCGAAGGCGGACGATCTCGTGCGGTTGCAGTCCCGCCGTTGCGGCGAAATCCTCGAGGGACCCGAAACCGCCGCGATTGGTGCGCTCGACGATAGCCGCTTTGGCCAGGTCACGGTCCATGCCCGTAAGCCGGGTAAGAGTGCGCTGGTTCGCCGTATTCACGTCGACGAGCTCGACGTCCGCGGACGGTTTCGCGGCAGCGGTCGGCGCCGCGGCGGCGCGCTGCGGAACCGGTGTTGCTGCACGTTGCACTGAAGCATCCCGCGCTCGTCGCTCGGCTCGGGTCTGCCGTGTCCGTGGAGCCGGCGCCGAATCATCTACATAGTCGCTCCTGGCGGTGCCAGCGGAACCGAGGAGATCCTGGGCCTCGTCAGGGATGGCCGCCGCACGCTGGGGTCGCCGGCTTGGCGAGGTGTTCCGGGCGGTCCCGCGGGGCGGGTTGCCGAAGACGGTGAGTCCGTTCTCGCGTCGTCCCCAGAGCAGCAGCATCCAGGTTTGGTTGAGGATCAGGCCGTGGACAAGGGCCACGAGGTAGAGCGAGCCCTGCAGGATGTGCCCGGCAGGGTCTCCTGGCACCGACACGACGATCGCGGCCACACCGTAGGCTACGGCGATGACGCCCCAGGAGCGTCGCCTGGCGATGACGGCGAGCAACCCAAAGGCGAGCCACGCTGATCCTCCGGCCCCCACGAGCAGCAGCAGAAGCCATGAGCTCGCCACAAAGCGCCACGGGACCGACGGTCCCGCCGGGGTCGCCGAAGTGGACTGGGGCCGAAACTCGCCAGGGGCAACTGTCATGGCCGCGTTACGCTCCAGCGCGAACGTTGAGCACCATGGTCACGGTGTCGTCCACTTCGCGGGTTTCTGAGACCAGTTCGAAGCCGGATCCCTCGGCGCGCTGCCGGATCTTCTCGGCGACCGCTCGCTGGACCATTGCCGCGTACTCGCCGTCGAGCCGCTGCAGAAGTTCGGTCGCGCCCAGCACAGTGACTTCCTGGTCGTCAAGGCTCTCCACGTGCGCCTCCCAGACTCCGTCCTCGGTGAGCGTCATCGTGAGCGAGACACCGTCGAGCGTAGCTGTGACGCGCGTGGACGACACCTCCAGTTCGGTGGCGCCGAGGTTGGCCAGCGCGTCGGAGAGCAGTGTGCTGTCCTTCATTCGTGTGCGCACCCGGATTTCTGGGGCGCGCTCCGCACCTTGTGTGCCGTTGGCGGTGAGGGCGGCGCCGAGTGCACCGACACCACCGGCCGCTGCAGCAGCGGCGAAGGCGATGGGGAGGAGGATCAGGGTGACGCTCATACGAGTCTCGCTTTCGTTCCGGGCCGGTCCTGTCGGGGGCCGAGGTCGTGCAGAAGTGCTTCGAGGGCCGCGTCGTCGGCCCAGCCGTTGACGTCGATCCGGCCATCCGGATGGATGCGAATCTCCAACCGGTCGGGCTCGCCGTCGCGTTCGATGCGGGCAACTTCCTCGGCGTAAACCGGGGTGAGCGCTCGGATGCCTTGGTTGGTCGACCCGAGCCAGGGCCGGCCGGCGTCGCGCCGGTCGCGCAGGTAGGGGCCGTCGATGAGCAGGTCGGTGGCGTCGAGTAGTCGCGCGAGGTCCGGGCGGGTCGCCGACCACTCGGTGAGCAGCTCGTGGGTGAACCCGGAGAACGTCATCACACTCAGGCCCGCT
>JAODAO010000099.1 GCA_025463465.1 Glaciihabitans sp.
GACATGGAGCGGCCCATCCCGATGGACCGTCTTATCAGTGGTGACGTCGGATACGGCAAGACCGAGGTCGCCGTGCGCGCCGCGTTCAAGGCCGTGCAGGACGGCAAGCAGGTCGCGATGATCGTGCCGACCACGCTGCTGGTCCGCCAGCACCTCGAAACCTTCCAGGAGCGCTTCTCCGGCTTCCCCGTGCACCTTCGCCCTCTCAGTCGCTTCCAGACCGAGAAGGAATCGAAGGAAACGCTGGAGGGCCTCAAGCAGGGCACCGTCGACGTTGTTATCGGCACCCACCGACTGCTCTCCAAAAGCATCGAGTTCAAAGACCTCGGCCTCGTCATCATCGACGAGGAGCAGCGTTTTGGTGTTGAGCACAAGGACGCCCTGAAGAAACTCAAGACGAACGTCGACATCCTCGCGATGTCCGCGACACCGATTCCGCGAACGCTGGAGATGGCGGTGACCGGCATCCGCGAGATGTCGACGCTGGCCACACCGCCCGAGGACCGTCACCCGATCCTCACCTTCGTCGGTCCATACTCGGACCGCCAGATCGGGGCAGCCATCCGTCGCGAGCTGCTGCGCGAGGGGCAAGTCTTCTACGTCCACAACCGGGTCTCCTCGATCAACCGCATCGCGGCGCAGATCGCCGAGATCGTGCCGGAGGCGCGCGTCGCGGTCGCCCACGGCCAGCTGCCCGAGCACGTGCTCGAACAGGTCATGGTGGACTTCTGGGAACGCAAGTTCGACGTGCTGGTGTCCACCACCATCATCGAGACCGGCCTCGACATCGCCAACGCGAACACCCTTATCATCGACCGCGCCGACAAGTACGGACTGTCCCAGCTGCACCAGCTGCGTGGCCGCGTTGGTCGTGGCCGGGAGCGCGCTTATGCGTACTTCCTCTACGACGAGATGAAGCCACTCAGCGAGACCGCCAACGACCGCCTGGCGACCATCGCAGCGAACAACGACCTCGGCGCCGGTATGCAGATCGCGCTCAAGGACCTCGAGATCCGCGGAGCCGGAAACCTGCTCGGCGGCGAACAGTCCGGCCACATCGCCGGTGTTGGCTTCGACCTGTACCTGCGAATGATTGGCGAGGCCGTGTCCATGTTCCGCGGTGACGTGGCCGAGGGTCAGACCGAGCTGCGGCTCGAACTGCCCGTCGACGCGCACATCCCCGAGGAATACGTGGAGAGCGAGCGCCTGCGCCTCGAGGCGTACCAGAAACTGTCTACCGCATCCGCTCCGGCCGCGACCCCGGAACAGCTGGATCAGGTGCTGGAAGAGCTGACTGACCGTTACGGCGAACCGCCCGCTCAGGTCACCAGCCTGATCGCGGTCTCCCGACTGCGCCGCACAGCGCAGAAGGCCGGGCTCAGTGAACTGGTCGCCATGGGTGGAAAGCTGCGCGTTGCCCCGGCAGACCTGCCGGATTCGATCCAGGTGCGCCTGCAGCGCATGTACCCGGGAGCCCGGTACTTCGCCGCACCGCGCACCATCAGCGTGCCGATGCCCGAGGGGCTGAGCGACGAGTCACTGATCAACTGGACCGCGACGCTGATGAGCCAGATCTTCCCCGAAACGGTCGTCGCCCAGACGGTGTGATCCGAAAGGGAGGTTGGTCCCTGATTGGCTCAGCCTCCCTTTGACCGCCTTCTTCCACGCCGGACACCCACGACGATGGGTCCGATGTCGTGGGCGCCAATTACACTGAGAGTCACGACTCCGATCCATGGCCGTCGCAGCAGAAAGTTACGGGCCGGTCCACGTCAATGCCACAACGTCATCACGTCACAGACGCGCTGGACGCTCCTAGGGACCCAATCGAATCCGCAAAAATAACACCGCTGAGCTACCGCGGGTTATTCGCATTCCACAAATACTGGGGCAAAAAGCCTATCGAACTTGTGAGCTCGCTCATCACCACCCTGTCCGAGCCGGGCGACCTCGTCATCGACCCGTTCCTGGGGTCCGGGGCAATTGCCCGAGAATCACACCGCCTCGACCGCCGCTTCGCCGGAACCGACGTCAACCCCGTCGCCGTTGAACTCACCCGCATGACCTGCGAGCTCCCCGACCCTGCCATCTACAACGAGGCAATCGCCCGGCTGACGACGGCCATCGAGCCGCTCGCCCGCGAGCTCTACGCGCTGGAAGACGGCGGCATCGGAACCCACTACCTCTGGGACGGCGACGCCCTACGGACCATCTGGACCTACCCCAATGTCCGCGTCCGCCAGGAACGCCCGCCCACCGACTTCGACAGGCAGCTCGCCAGCCAGACCGACGAGTACCAACTTCGTCACCTGCGTGCCCTGCGGATCGAGCAGAACTCCCGCATCAACGCAGTCAACGGCATGCAGTGGAACGACTTCTTCAGCGGCCGAGCCCTCACCATCATCGAGGCCATCCTCGACGTGATCAACGCCGAGGGGGATGTCGCCGTGCGGCGTGCACTTCGCCTCACACTCACCTCAGCTATGGGCCAGATGTCGAAGATGGTATTCGCGTTGGAGAAGCGCGGCCTCGTCGCCGGCAGCCCGGTCAAACGGGTCGAGGTTGGCAGCTGGGCTATCGGGCTGTGGCGCCCGGAGACGCACTTCGAGGTGAATGCCTGGAACTGCTTCGTGGTGCGCTCCCGCAAGCTCTCCGCCGCACTGAAGAAAATGACGCCGGATGAGCGCGAGTACGTGCCGACGGTGGATTCCCGTACGGTCGATTACGAGCGACCTGGCACGGTCTCGATCGACACCGTTGACGCCCTGCGCTGGCTCGAAAGTCTTCCGGATGCGAGCGTCTCGCTGGTGGTCACCGACCCTCCGCACGGTGACCGCATTCCCTACCTCGAGCTAAGCGAGCTGTGGAACGCCGCGCTCGACTACGAGCCGGAGCTGGGGAATGAGCTGATCGTTTCCAACGCCCCGGGTCGCACCAAAAGCCCCACGGTCTACTTCGAGTTGCTCGGCAGGGTCTTTGACACCCTCAAAATGAAACTGAGCCTGTCAGGTCATATCGCGCTGATGTACAACTCGACCTCGACGGAGGACTGGGCACAGATGCGTGGCCTCATTGAGAACGCAGGTCTTCGTGTGGACGGCCTCATCTCCGCCGACTACTCCGTTCGGTCGCTCCTTCAGGACAACCGCGCCGGGGCACTGAAGAACGACGTGGTGGTGCTCATCTCCCACCCCGAACATCCGGTCAATCCCGCCGTTGTGCGCATGATGTCCGACAACTCCGAAACGCTGTGATCAATGCCCCTCACCTTCGCCGAGGCAAACG
>JAODAO010000115.1 GCA_025463465.1 Glaciihabitans sp.
TCGAGCTGGGCCAGCAGGACGGTGCCCGTCGCGGCGAGGTCGCCGACGATCGTGGCGGTGGCCGCGGCATCGAGGTGGGAGTTGGCTCCCGCCGCCACAACGATGCTGTTCTCGCCGGAGGTGGCGACCGTGATCAGGGCGACGCCGGTGGGGGCTTCCGTGGTGAGCGTCACGTGGGAGACATCCACCCCGCCGTCGGCGAGGTCTTTGATCAGTTCGTGGCCCGTGGTGTCGTCACCGAATGAGGCGAGGAAGACCGGGGTCACGCCGGCGCGGGCCGCGGCGACCGCCTGGTTGGCGCCCTTGCCGCCGCCACCGATCACAATGTCGCCCCCGAGGAGGGTCTCGCCGGGCAGCGGGTGACGGTCGACAACGACCGTGTAATCGCGGCTGGCGGAACCCATAACGATCAGTGCTGCAGACATGCTGGTGGGCTCCCTTGGCCGGATAACTGGACCTCGCAAGCGTACAAGGTCGCGGGTTAGTGCGAGTCTGTGCGCGGGTGCGCGGGTGCGGGTGATGCGGATGTCGCGGCTTAAACAGGGAAGGCGCCCGAGAGGATCCCGGACGCCTTCTGGACCTGCCCTGGGGCGAGGTCACACGCTGAGGTTTTTAGCGCCTGTTGCGTGTTGCGTGTTAGCTGACGTTGTTCTCGTAGTTGACGTCGCGGGTTTCCTTGCTGATGCGCAGGGCGATCAGGGTAAGGACGGCCATCACGCTCAGGTAGGCGCCAACAAGCCAGACGCTGCCGTCTGCTGCCTGCCACAGGGCCACGGCGATGAACGGGGCGACGGCCGCACCGAGGATGCTGGCGACGTTGTAGCTGATCGCCGAACCGGTGTAGCGAACGTTGGTTGGGAACAGCTCGGGCAGCTGGGCACCCATCGGGCCGAAGGTGAGGCCCATCAGGATGAAACCGATGATCAGGAGGGCCATAACGCCAACCTGGCCAGCGCCGAACAGCGGCACGAACAGGGCACCGAAGATGATGATTCCGATGGTGGTGAGGCTCAGCATGTTACGGCGGCCGTACTTCTCCGCCAGCGGACCGGAGATGAGGGTGAAGATACCGAAGAAAACAACACCGACGATGAGCATGATCAGGAAGTCGTTACGGGTGTATCCCAGACCGGGAACAAACGCTTCGGCGTTAAAGGGCTTACCGGCTGCTTCCGCATTGGCCGCGGCGGTTTCGGCGGAGCTTGCGGTGGTGCCGTAGGTCAGCGTGAACGTGGTCATCAGGTAGAAGAGCACGTAGGTGGCGAGCATGATGAACGTTCCGAGGATCAGCTGGCGCCAGCTGGCCTTGAACACGCGGGCCAAGGGCAGCTTGGCAACCTCGCCGGTGGCGACGACCTTCTGGAAGGCGGGGGTCTCGACGAGCTTCAGGCGGATGTAGAGACCGATGATGACCAGCACAGCGCTCGCGAGGAACGGTATACGCCAGCCCCAGGCCTGGAAGGCGTCCGGGCTCAGGTTGATCGACAGGATCAGGAACACCACGTTCGCAACGATGAAGCCGATCGGGGCACCCATCTGCGGGAAGGTGCCGTAGATGGCGCGCTTTCCCTCCGGTGCGTTCTCCGTGGCCAGCAGCGCAGCGCCACTCCACTCGCCGCCGAGGCCAAGACCCTGGCAGAAGCGGAACAGGACCAGCAGTGCGGGAGCGAAGAACTCCCAGCCCGGGGTCAACGCCGTCGGAAGGCAACCGATGAGGACCGTGGCGATACCCATGGTCAGCAGCGACGCGACCAGGGTGCCCTTGCGGCCGATCTTGTCACCGAAGTGACCGAAGATGATCGAGCCGATGGGGCGCGCGACGAATGCGGCACCGAACACGGCAAACGAGCTCAGTAGCGCGCTGTTGGCGTTCTGGGTCGGGAAGAAAAGAGCCGGGAAGACCAGTACGGCTGCGGTGGCGTAGACGTAGAAGTCGTAGAACTCGATGGACGTGCCGATGAGGCTCGCCAGGATGACTCGGCCACGGGAGTTAACCGGGGCGGTCTTGGCGGGCGCAGCTGTGCTTGACATAAGAGAAGGGCTCCGAGGCGGAAGTTGCGAAGGTGGCGGTCACAAACTCGAGGCAACGCAGATACGCGTGATCACTCGAGCGACTCTGCTGAAGAAAGGCCCGCTTGTGGCGAACCTTGTAATTCTATGCCGTGTTTCGGGCAGATGAACACTTCCCGTCAATTGCATGATCGGAAATTCACGGTTTCAGGGCGGTGGTGGATGTCTGAACGCCGCTTTTAGGCCCCTGCAGACGCAAACGGGGTCCCGCCCGGGCCTTTACCCCCGTGGGGGGACCCTGGGGTGGAACCCCGGTGTGTGTTAGGTGCGTGCTGGTTTGTCTGCTGCTTCTGTTACCCGCTTGGCTAGTCGTTTTGCCTGACTAGTGCGTACCTATCTGGCCAGTGCGGCGAGGTCGCGCAGGATGACGGCGGTTGCGACGGCGGCCTGGGCAGCCTCCGCTCCCTTGTCTTCCTTCGAGCCGGGCAGGCCGGCGCGGTCGAGGCCCTGCTGTTCGTCGTCGAGGGTGAGCACCCCGAAGCCGACGGGCTTGCCCGTGAGGACGCTGACCTGGGTGAGGCCGCTGGTGGCGGCATCCGAGACGTACTCGAAGTGTGGGGTTCCACCGCGGATGATGACACCGAGGGCGACGACGGCGTCCGCTCCGCTTTCGAGTGCGGCCTTGCAGACGACGGGCAGCTCGAAACTGCCGGGCACACGGATCTCGGTGAACTCAACGTTGGACTCGATGAGGGCACGCCGAGCGCCCTCGAGGAGTCCGTTGGAGATCTCCTCGTGCCAGGACCCGGCGACGATGGTCACCCTGAGGCCCGTTCCATCGGTCTTGATGTCCGGAATTCCGTCGCCGCTCATGATGCGTTTCCTTTCTGGCCCGTCAGCACCTGGCTGTCGAGAATGGTGTTGGTGGGAAGGTCGTGGCCCATCCGGTCGCGCTTGGCCCCGAGGTAGCCCTCGTTGAACTCGCCAACCCCGACGATCAGGGGAACACGGTCGCTGACGGTGATACCCCGGTCGGTGAGCTGACGAATCTTGTCCGGGTTGTTGGTGAGCACGCGCACCTCGTTGAGGCCGAGGTCTTCGAGGATCGCCACGGCCGCGCTGTAGTCGCGGTCGTCGGCCGGCAGGCCGAGGGCGAGGTTGGCGTCGAGGGTGTCGAGCCCGTCCTCCTGCAGTCGGTAGGCCTTCAACTTGTTGATAAGGCCGATGCCGCGGCCCTCGTGGCCACGCATGTAAATGACAACACCACCGGAGACCTGGATGCTGGAAAGCGCGGCATCCAACTGGGGCCCGCATTCGCACTTCAGCGATCCGAAGGCTTCACCGGTGAGGCACTCGGAGTGCACACGAACGAGGGCGCCATTGGTGGGGGAGCCCGAGATGATAGCCACGTGGTCAGCGCCGGTCATCCGGTCGCGGTAGGCGCGGAAGCGGAAGGGGCCGTACTCGGTGGGGATGGTGGTCTCCACCTCGAAGATGACCCGCGAGGTCTCGGGGATGGGAGTGACCGGGAGGGGCTCGTTCGGGTGGAACTCGTTGAGGTAGGTGATGAGGGCCGCGATGGTGATCACCGGGATCCCCTCGCGGGCGCCGAGCTCGATCAGGCCGGGTAGGCGCATCATCTCGCCGTCCTCCGCGACGATCTCGCTGATCGCCCCTACCGGCACAAGGCCGGCAAGCTTCATCAGGTCGACGGCGGCCTCGGTGTGTCCGTCGCGTTCGCGCACCCCGCCGTCGACGGCGCGCAGCGGGAGGACATGGCCGGGGCGGTGCAGGCTGGAGGGCACGGAGTCGAGGCTGGCGAGCACCCGGAGGGTGTGCGCACGGTCGGCGGCGCTGATGCCGGTGCTGAGACGATCCGCTGCGTCAACGCTGACGGTGTACGCGGTGCCGCGGGGGTCCTGGTTCTCCAGCACCATCATCGGCAGTTCGAGACGGTCGGCAATCTCGTTCGTCATCGGGGCGCAGATGAAGCCGGACGAGTTGCGAACCAGCCAGGCGATCCACTCCTGCGAGGCGAGTTCGGCGGAGATGATGACATCCCCCTCGTTTTCACGGCTTTCGTCGTCGGCGACGATCACGGGGCGGCCCTCGCGGAGGGCGGTCAGTGCTGTGGGGATATCGGCGAGACTCATGGGTCCCTACTTTCCGGTTGGTACTGCGGTTGGTGCTGCTGTGTTAACAGGTGCTGCCGTGCTGAGAGGTGCTGCTGTGCTGAGAGGTGCTGCTGTGCTGACAGGTGCTGCGAACTCGGCCAGCCGTGCGACGTGGCGGGCGAGGATGTCAGTTTCGATGTTGACGCGGTCGCCGATGGTGGTGAGACCGAGGGTGGTGACGGCGAGGGTTTCGGGGATGAGGGAGACCTCGAACCAGTCGGCTCCCACGGCGCTGACGGTGAGGGAGACGCCGTCGACCGCGATGGAACCTTTGCCAGCGACAAGGGGGGCGTGCTGGGGGTCCAGAGTGAAGCGCAGGACGCGCCAGGCGCTGCCATCGGTGATGCTGAGCAGCTGGGAGGTGCCGTCGATGTGGCCCTGCACGATGTGGCCGCCGAGGCGGTCGCCGACCTGGGCGGCGCGCTCAAGGTTGACGCGGCTGCCGGCGAACAGGGTTTTCAGGGTACTCATGGTGATGGTTTCGGCCATCACGTCGGCGGTGAACCAGTCATCCCCTGCTCGACGACGGTGAGGCAGACCCCGCTGACCGAGATGGAATCTCCGTGCGCGGCGTCGGAGACCGCGAGCGGACCACGGACGGTGAGGCGGGCGGCGTCGGTGCCGGGTTCCCAGCTGACGACTTCGCCGAGCTCTTCGATGATTCCGGTGAACATCTTCTCTGTTACCTCTCCGTGGTGGTGCGGGTCGCGCTAGTGGATGCTGTCGAGTCTGTAGCCGTGGTGGATGCGGCCGTGCCTGCCGTGGTGGATGTCGCGGGCTGGGGTGTTGCGGCGGGGTGGGGGTGTGACGCGGGTTGTACGCGTGGGCGGGCGCGAGCGCGGACCAGCAGATCGTTGCCCAGCTGTTCAACGCCGAGGATGTCGAGGTGTTTGATTCCGCTGAGGCTCGGCACCCCGATGTCGCCGATGGCGAGGCCGGATCCGCCGAGGATGGATGGCGCGAGGTAGACCGCGTATTCGTCGACGAGGTCCGCGGCAATCAACGCGCTGGCGAGCTGAGGGCCGCCCTCGACGAAGGCCCGGCGGATGCCGCGCTGGAAGAGGGCCTCCAGGATGGCGGGAAGGTCGCGGCTGTGGGTTTCGATGAGCCCGGCGGGATGGTTGCGCAGGTG
>JAODAO010000131.1 GCA_025463465.1 Glaciihabitans sp.
AACAACTATCAGAGGGCCGAACCCACACGACGTCCTCATTGTTCCCACTCGAAGCGCAGGGGGATGACGACCTGCCGACAACTG
The DNA here is from genome assembly GCA_025463465.1 of Glaciihabitans sp. Lineage (GTDB taxonomy): Bacteria > Actinomycetota > Actinomycetes > Actinomycetales > Microbacteriaceae > Glaciihabitans. Next base: position 85 of record JAODAO010000131.1, read on the forward strand.
ACCGCGGCATCGTCGCGACGCGGATGGGCAGACCGGCGCCAACCGCGGGGCTTCGTCGCTCGGCAGTGGCAGAAACGCCAGGTATCGGCGAGTTGCCTGTCTGCGAGAAGCTGGATCCGGCGAAGCCACCACGGGTCCGGGCGCGAATTCTGCGATGGAAGACATCCCCCAGCCTCATTCGATTAATCCGTTCCCGCTGCTGGGTTGATCGATGTCAGGAATGTTGCGACGGACGCCTGCGAGCAAATATGTTTTCCGAGATGGAAATGATAACGTAGGCGCAACGCAGCCGACAATCGACATCGGCCCTGACGGAAGACACGGTAATGACGCCAGTTTCGCCTCTCCCGACCACTCAAGCGCCCGTGCGGGTGGCCATCACCACCGGTGACCCGGCGGGCATCGGCCCCGAGCTGGTCGCGCGGCTGCTGACCGAGATCGCCGAGGACCCGAGCCAGGGTGTTGTTGTCTACAGCACCCTGGCCGAACTCGACCGCGGGTTCGCGCAGGCCGGGTCCGGCGCCGACCGCGACGCCGTCGAGCGGGCCGGGCACATCAGCATCGTTGACACGGGCTTCGACTTCGACGGGATGCCCCTGGCCGAGGCGTCTGAGCGTGGTGGGCGCTGGGCGCTCGATCACCTCGAGCTCGCCATCAGCGCCCACGAGCGCGGCGAGGTGGAGGCGATCGTTTTCGCGCCGCTGAACAAGTCGTCGCTGCACCTCGCCGGGATGCACGAGAACGACGAGCTGCGCTGGTTCGAAAAACGCCTCGGGGTGACCGGTGTGGTCTCCGAGCTGAACGCCATCAGTGGGCTGTGGACCTCCCGGGTCACCTCCCACGTCTCGCACCGCGACGCCCCGGCCCAGGTCACCGCGGACAGGGTGCGCGGAGCCGCGGCCCTCCTCAACGCCTACCTGATCGGCTCCGGTGTGGCCGCCCCGCGTATCGCCGTCTGCGCCCTCAACCCCCACAACGGTGAGGGCGGAAAGTTCGGCCGCGAGGAGATCGACGAGATCCGCCCGGGCGTAGCCCTCGCCCGCGAGGCCGGAATCGACGCCGTTGGGCCGTTCCCCGCCGACACCCTCTTCCTCCGCGCCCGCGACGGCGACTTCGACGGGGTCGTCACGATGTATCACGACCAGGGCCAGATCGCTATGAAGATGATCGGCTTCGACGGTGGTGTGACGGTCGAGGGTGGCATCGGCATCGCCGTCTGCACCCCCGCGCACGGCACGGCCTTCGACCGCGTCGGGGCGGGCAGCGCCTCGATCACCTCCACCCGCAACGCTTACCTGCTGGCGCGCTCGCTCGCCTCCACCGCCACCACGCTCACCGCCTGATGGTCGCGGCGCAGGGGGAGACGGCGCAGGGGGACACGGCGCGGGAAGACACAGCGCAGGGGGATGCCGGGCAGGGGGATGTCGCTCCGCTGGAGGCCGCGCAACTTTCGGCCGCTCTCGGCGCCGCGCCGGTATCGCTGCCGGTTGATCCGGTTATAGTGCTCGACGCCGCCCGGGCCGGGGCCACGGTGGTGGTGCTCGACGACGACCCAACGGGAACCCAGACCGTCACCGGCTTGCCCATCGTCACCCGATGGGAGCCCGCGGACCTGGCCTGGGCGTTCGAGCAGCCCGGCATCGGATTCTGCGTCCTCACCAATACCCGCAGCCTGTCGGTTGCCGACGCCCGCGCCCGCAACGCCGCGGTGATCGAGGCGGTGCAGCTCGCGGCAGCCGGCCGGCCATACACGGTCATCAGTCGGGGGGATTCGACCCTGCGCGGCCACCACGTCGACGAGATCAGCGAGGTGGTGGCGACCCTCGCCCGGGTGGGCTGGGGCACCGTCGACGCGGTACTCGTTGTTCCGGCATTCCCCGACGCCAAACGCATCACCGTCGACTCCGTGCACTGGATCTGGGACAACGGCGCCTGGCTGTCCGCCGGGCAATCCAGCTTCGCCCGCGACGCCACCTTCGGCTACACCTCATCCGACCTCGGCGACTTCACCGCCGAACGCTCTCACGGCGCCATCGCGGCCAGCGCGGTCGAGCGCATCACCCTCTCCGCGGTGCGCGGCGAGCTGTCCAGCCTCGTCGAGGCCATCGCCCGCGTCGGCGGCGGCGCCCACGTGGTGATCGACGCCGCCGACGAGAACGACCTGCGCCGCATCACCCTCGCCGCCATCGAGGCGGAGTCCCGTGGGCGGCGGCTGGTCTACCGCACCAGCCCTGGCCTGCTGCGGCCAAGGCTCGGCCAGCGGGTGAACCCGCCGCTCAGCACGGAGGCGCTCGCCGAAGCCGTCGCGAAAGCATCCCCCGCCACACCCCACGGGCTGGTGGTAGTCGGCTCCCACGTCCCGATCACCAGCCGCCAGCTCGCCCACCTGCTGGACAGCAGCGCCGAGGACGCGACTCCTTCCGTGCACCGGCTGGTCATCGACGTGCCGATCCTGGTCAGTGCCGGGGAGGGTGCGGCAGACATCCACCTCACCAGCATCGTCGCCGAGGCGGTCGCAGCGCTGGCGACCGGGGACGTGGTGCTGTCAACCTCTCGCGACCGGGTGGACGGGGTCAACGGCGACGACAGCCTGCGCATCGCCCGGCTGGTGTCGCAGGCGCTGGTGGATGTCACCCGCCGCATCCTGCACACCGCGCGGCCGTCGTTCCTCATCGGCAAGGGCGGCATCACCTCGAGCGACCTCGCGACCGGGGCGGTGGGGCTGCGCCGGGCGAAAATCCTCGGCTCCCTGCTGCCAGGCACCGTGTCCGTCTGGCAGTCGGGCGACCCGACGCTGGTGGACGCCTCGGCGACACCATACGCGGTGTTCCCCGGCAATGTTGGTGCGGATGACGCCCTCGCTCAGGCGGTGGCGGCCTTCCGCGCCGGGGCGAACTCCACGGGAAAGCTGTTGAGGTAGTCCTGGATGGCGACAACGGCGCCGCCCCGAGCCCACTCGTAGAAGTCCATCGGCTCGATGCGGATCGCGATCGGCCGTGCCCACGCCGGCCGGTCGACGGCGATGCCGGCGGCGACAGCGTCCGGTGCGGTGGTGGCAAGGCCGATGCCCTCGCCCGAGAGCAGCACGTCCTGGATTCCGGTCAGCATCGACACCGACGAGATCAGCCGGCCGAGCGCCGTCGCTGACTCCTCGACAACGCGCGAGGCCACCGGGTCGCCCGTGGCGGCGAGCTCAAGCACCTCGTTGTAGTCGACGACCCGGCCGAGGCCGATCGACACGGTCTGGCAGATGCTGCCGGAAGACAGGTAGGCCATGGCGCAGCCGCGGTGGCCGTCCGCGCAGAGGGGGCCGGTGCGGTCGATCACAAAGTGGCCGGCGGTGGGGGTGTTCGGGTCCTCGCGGCGCACCACCCGGTCGTGGATCACCAGCGAGCAGCCGATGCCGAGCCCCACCGTGATCAGCGCGAAGTCGCTGTGGCCGCGCCCCATCCCAAACCAGTGCTGGGCCTGGGTGAGCGAGAGCACGTCGTTTTCGATCACCGTGTGCACCCCGCTGCGGGCGGTGATCGTCTCGCCGAGGGGGATGTCCCGCCAGTCGAGTGAGCGCGAGACGTTCACCGTCTGGCCGTCGAGGGAGTGCCCGCCGAGGGCGACACCCATCGTCTCGGCGTGGCCAACGTCGCCGAGCAGGTCCCCGGCGATCTGCACGATGGCGTCGGCGACCGCCCCGGGGTCGGTGGATGGCAGGGGGATGCTGGAGCGCACGAGAATTTCGGCCCGGGCGTTGGTAACCACCGCGTAGACGGCGTCGAGGTTGACCTTGACCCCGAGGAAGCGGAGGTTCGGGGAGACGTCGAGCGGGCGGGCGATGCGGCCGTGCACGGGATCGGCCTGCGGCTCACCCTCGACCAGCAGGCCGGAGTCGATGAGCGGTTTGGCGAGGCGGGTGAGGCTCGCGGGGGACAGCTCGAGGCGTCGGGCGACCTCGCTTCGCGACAGCGGGCCGTTCTTGACAATTTCCCTGGCGGTTGACCGGGCTGACTCGATCGCCATTGTTCCAGGAGCGACTTCTCTGACACTCACGACTCACACCCTACTGGCGACCCCGGTCGTCGCCGTGTTTTTTACCCGATTATTTCAATAACAATAATAACCCTGATCACCAGCACATACGTGACCGCACAAATTGGCGAGAAGCCCTCGATTCACTCATCGATTTGACCTCCAGTGTTTTCTATCGTAATAATAATGGTGTTGGACAAAGCCCGCTGGGCCCTAGGCAAGGAAGCCACAATGTCAGAGACCTCTCGACTGTTCCACCTGATTTCAGGCGGTGTCAGCGTTGTGATCGATGCGAGGGGCTCCGGTGTTCCACGGATCACGCACTGGGGGTCGCCGCTCGTCGACATCAGCGCGGCCGGCCTCGACCAGCTGGTCAGCGCATCCCTTCCGCAGATCGTCTCCAACAGCATCGACAGCTTTGTGCCGCTGGCCGTCCTCCCCGAGCAGACCGCCGGCTGGGCCGGCACCCCGGGTATTTCCGGCCACCGCGACGGCACCTTCTTCAGCCCCGGCCTCGAGCTCGTCGACGCCTCGGTCGGGGAATCCCCAGACGCCCGCTTCGGCGACCGCCGCTTTCTCGCCAGCCTCGCAGACCCCGACGCCGGCTTGGTCGTCGAGCTGGTCATCGAACTGTCCGAGACCGGGGTGCTGCGCTCGAAGGCCACCCTGAC
>JAODAO010000136.1 GCA_025463465.1 Glaciihabitans sp.
CGTCCACACCAGCGAGAGTGCGCCGCACGGGGAGCATCGTATGGGTAGCGCAGATGACACATCCGACGGAGCCGTAGTCACTCACGACCCACCGGCCGGGGGTGATCACACCTTCGCTCACATCCTCGTCAACACCGCGATCGCGAACGTCACCACAAGCTTCCTCTGGTTCGCCCTTACGTTCTGGGTTTATCTGGAAACACGGTCTGTGCTGGCGACCGGCATCATTGGTGGCGCCTACATGCTGCTCGTCGCGGTGTGCTCGATGGCCTTCGGGACGATCGTCGACCGGCACCGCAAACACAGCGTGATGGTTTTTGCCGGAGCCGTCACCCTGGTCTCTTTTGGCATCAGCTTCGGCCTGTATACGGCATTCCCGGAGTCCGTACTGCTCGACATGAGTGGGCCGATGTTCTGGCTGTTCAGCGGCGTCATCCTTTTCGGCGCTGTTGTCGAGAACATGCGTAACATCGCCCTGTCAACCACCGTCACCCTGCTGATCCCCGTTGAACGGCATGCGAATGCGAACGGGCTGGTCGGCACCGTCCAGGGCCTCGCGTTTGTGGTTACCAGCGTGTTCAGCGGACTCGCCGTCGGGCTACTCGGTATGGGCTGGACTTTGGTCATCGCCATCGCCCTTTCAGCAGCAGCGCTCGCGCATCTGCTATTCCTGCGCATCCCCGAGGATCGGCCACAGCTGGGCGGCGAACGTGGCCCGCTGGTCGACCTCCGGGGCAGCATCACCGCGGTGCGGGCGGCGGCCGGCCTGTTCGCACTCATTATCTTCTCCACCTTCAACAACCTGATCGGCGGCGTCTACATGGCGTTGATGGACCCGTACGGTCTCGAGCTGTTCCCCGTCGAGTGGTGGGGCATCGTCCTCGGCGTGACGTCGACGGGGTTCATCATTGGCGGCCTCGTGGTCGCCAAATTCGGCCTCGGGAAAAATCCGATCCGCACCCTTCTGCTACTCGTTGTCCTCATGGGCGTCCTGGGGGCACTGTTCACGATCCGCGAGTGGTGGTGGCTGTATGCCGTCGGCATCTGGCTGTACATGACGCTGATCCCTGCTGTTGAGGCAGCGGAGCAGACGGTGATCCAGAAGGTGGTGCCGTTCCGCACCCAGGGTCGAGTGTTCGGCTTCGCGGCGGCGTTCGAGTCGGCCGCGGCTCCGATCACCGCGTTCCTGATCGCACCGATTGCGGAGTTCGCCATCATTCCGTACATGAACTCTGATGCCGGCAACTCCAGCTTCGGGTGGTTGCTGGGTGACGGCCAGGCAAGGGGTATCGCCCTTGTGTTCCTGGTCGCCGGAATCCTGATGGTGCTCGCCGCGTTCAGCGCCTTCCTCACCCGCTCGTACCGGATCATGTCGGCGAAGTACCTGGAGGAGGACGAGGCAGATAGGGCCGACATCGCCGGTGATTTAAGTGAAGAAATCGACCAGGGCGCTGCGGGTTGACACGACCCGTCGGTCGATTACCTCAGGCCCGGGAAAGCACCATCAGCGGGCGACCTGGTCGCGGATCGGGTCGAGCAGTGCTTCGGCCGTCCACATTGCCGCGTCCGCGATGTCCCGCCCGCTCATCCCCAGCTCCCGGCGCATCGTCACCCAGGTGGTCGGGGAGTCGAGGTGACACAGTGCGGCGACGATCAGGCGGCGTTCGTTCGCAGCCAGTGATGGGACTTCGTCGCGCAGCATCTCGTCAAACCGTTCACGATGCGGCGCCGATTCCGCACCGTTCACACCGCGCATCGCTGTCTCGGCGACAACGTGGGCGAGTTCAGGGCGACGGTCGTACGCTTCCATCGACTCGCGAATCGCGATGGGGACGTCGAAGATGGACTCCGATTCCTGCCTGACGAAGACGGTCTGCTCGATCCACGCCGAGGTCGCGAGGAGCAGGTCGACGCGGGTGGGGTAGTACCGGAAAACGGTTCGCTCCCCCACTCCGGCGCGGAGGGCGATAAGCCGGAATGAGACGTCGTCCGTTCCGACCTCGTCGATCAGCTCGGAGTATGCCGCCAGGATTGCCCCCTGGGTCGAGGAGAGTTCCTGGGCTGGGTCGACCGCTGGCACTATTCGGCCCAGCTCGCTTCCGGTGCCGTCGCAAGGACCTGGCGGAGGGCCCGGTCGAACGCTTCGAAGGTCTCATCGGCGTTCATGTCGAATCCGGATCGCATCCGGGCCCAGAAGATCGGGGAGGCGAAGTAGCGCGCTGCGGCGGCGATGCGCTGCGTGTCGCGGCGGTTGAGGGTCGGCGCGGCCTCGTCGAGCATCGCGAGGATGGCGTTGGTAGACGACGCCGACCGGGGATCGGTGGTGGGCGAAAGCGCGGCGCCGCGCGCCGCTACGAACGCGTGGCCGGGCGCGGTCCCGTAGGCGCGGAACCGGTCGCGGACAGCGTCACGGAACTCCGATGGCGTGTGGAATTCGGCGAGCGGGAATCGCTCGGCCTCGATCCACTGGGCGAGAGCCTCGAGTAGGTGCGATCGGGTGGGGAAACGTCGGTAAATGGTGCGCTCAGACACTGCGGACGCCTCGGCGAGGTCAAGGTAGGAAATGTCCTCGAATGTGCGTTCATCGAGGAGTGCGACCGCGCTCCCGAGGATCGCGGCCTGGGTATCGACCGGCTCTTCCATCACGAGTTCTTTTCCCTCCCGGTAATGTCGGTTCCTTAGTACTCCCGGCACCTGAAGGTTCGTCGGGCGTTGGCGGAAGCACGTATCGGCCGGAATCGTCGAGCGTCAGCGCGAGCGATGAAACGTATTGCACCTCACCGTTCGGCCCTCGCTCGGCGGACACCAGCATATCCGGTCGCTCGAACATGTAGCCGGTGACGTGACAGCGCAACCGCTCCCCGGAGGGGTTTCCGTCGTCGTCCAGGATGGGCGTCGGAATGCCATCGCTTCGGCGACGAAGGTAGAACTTCCCGCGGGTGGCGATTGCCGTCATCGGCGTCACAACAACCGCGACCCCGATCGCGATGAGGACGGAGAAAGGCTGCAGCGACGGGCCGAACAATCCGGCGAAGCAGGCCAGTGAGAGCAGGGAAGCCAGCCCAACGGAGACCAGCCCAACAGGATTCCAGTCGTGCAGCATCCCCCGCCGGAATTCGGGGAAGCGGGGCGAAAGTTTCAGCAGGTATTTGTTGAGAACGATGTCCGCCGAGATAGTGACCAGCCACGCCATCACAACGTTCGCGTACAGGCTGAGGACGAAGCTGATGAGGCTGAAGACGTCCATCAGCATCAGCGCGAGGGCGATCGCGAGGTTGAAGAGCACAAACACCGTGCGACCGGGGTAGCGCTTTTTCACCCGCGTATACACGTTCGACCAGGCGAGCGAGCCCGAATACGCGTTCGTCACGTTGATTTTCACCTGGGCTATCACGATCAGGATGAGCGCGAGGGCGAGAGCGATCCAGTCCGGCAGCAGCGACTGGTACATGCCGATGAACTGTTTCACCGGCTCCACGGCCCTGTCCCCGATCGTCGGGTCGACCTTCACCACCAAGAACACGGCAAGGAACACACCGATCACCTGTTTTGTGCCGCTGAAGATGACCCAGCCAGGTCCGCTGAACAGCAGCGCGGCCCACCACGACTTCCGGTTCGCGACGGTACGCGGCGGCATAACGCGGATGAAGTCAATCTGCTCGGCTAGCTGCGGGGTGAGGGCGAAGCACACGGCGGAACTCGCGACGATTGCGCTGAAGCTGACCTTCCCACCGGACTCCCCTGGAAACCCGAGGAAATCGGACACGGTGTCGGGCTGGGTGAGAACAATCCAGATGACGGGCAGTAGTGCAAGGGCGAGCCAGAGCGGGGTCGTCCAGAAGTGCAGTCGCTCAAGCGCCCTCATCCCGAAGATGACAATGGGCACAACCACAACGGTGGACACGAGATATCCGATGGGCAGCGGCAGTCCAACAACAGCCTCGAGTCCTTGCGCCATGATCGCCCCCTCCAACGCGAAGAAGATGCAGGTGAACCCTGCGAAGATCACGGTCGTGATGATCGACCCGTAGTAGCCGAATCCGGAACCACGGGCGATCAGGTCGAGGTCGAGGTTGTATTTCGCTGCGTAAAACGCCAGAGGCACACCGACCAGGAAGATGATCACGGACGCCAGCAGGATCCCGAGCATGGCGTTGGCCGTGCCGTTCTGGAGGCCGATACTCGCCCCGATGGAGAAGTCGGCGAGGAACGCGATCGACCCAAGCGCTGTACCACCGATGGACACGGCGCTCCAGCGTCGGAACGAGCGTGGCACAAAGCGGAACGCGTAGTCCTCGAGACTGTCCTCGGCTGCTGCGCGGGCGTCGTCGGCTCGAGGCACCTGCGTCACCTCCAGCCGATCGGCGATGTCAGCAGTCTGGCGTGCCTGTGTTTCGTACGCGTTGCCGCAAGAATTCAATCTGGGTCAGATCACCATCGCCTCGCGCACATCGCCCATCGCGGCCTGCCCTCCCGCCCCGGCCTGGCTGACCCGGCCGGAGGCCAGCACAACGTATTGGTCCGCGGCTTCCAGGGCGAAGCCGATGTGCTGCTCGACCAGCAGGACGCTGAGGCCGCCCTGGGCGAGTCCGATGATCGTCTCTTCAATCTCGGCCACGATGGTCGGTTGGATGCCCTCGGTTGGTTCGTCCAGGATCAACAGTTTGGGTTCGGTGATGAGCGCCCTGGCGATGGCCAGTTGCTGGCGTTGGCCGCCGGAGAGCAGGCCGGCTTTTCGGGTCTCGAACTCTGCAAGGGCAGGGAACCGCTCGAGCATTTCGGCGATTTTCGCCTTGCCATTGCGCCTGCCGTCGGCGACAAGCTGGAGGTTCTCCATCGTTGTCAGCTGCCCGAAGGACTGCTGCCCCTGCGCCACGTAGGCCATACCGCGCTTAACCCGGCGGTTCGGTGCGAGGTGGGTGACGTCCTCACCGTCGAAAAGCACCGTGCCGCGTGTGGGACGGATAAGCCCGATCGTGGCGCGCAGCAGGGTGGTTTTGCCCGCGCCGTTGTGGCCGAGGACCGCGACCAGCTTCGACGAGCTGGAAATCGACACCCCCTGGAGCACACTTGTTCGGCCGTAGCCTGCATAGATGTCGACGATCTCAAGCATCAGTGAGTCTCCCCTTCAATCGTGGTGACGGATGGTGCGCCGGCGGTGCCGAGGTACACCTCCTGGACCCGCGGATCCGACTGGACATCGCTGACGGAGCCTTCGCTGAGCACCCGCCCCTGGTGAAGCACGGTCACCCTGGTCGCGAACCTCCGCATAAAATCCATGTCGTGTTCCACCACAACGACGGCACGGTTCGCGGCAACGCGTCCGAGTAGTTCGCCGGTAGCGGTTCGCTCGTCCTGGCTCATTCCCGCCACAGGTTCGTCAAGTAGCAGCACCTTCGCGTCCTGCACCAGCAGCATCGCAATTTCCAACCACTGCTTCTGGCCGTGGGACAGGATGCCGGCGGGTGTCATCCGCTCCGCACCGAGTCCAGACTCCTCCAGCGCCCGCTCGATCGCTGGGTCGATTCCGCGTCGGGCCCGCAGCAGCGACAACGACGAGCGATGCAGGCCGGCAGCGATGTCGAGATTCTGCAGCACCGTGAGTTCGTCGAACACGCTCGCGGTCTGGAAGGTACGTCCAACACCGAGCCGGACGATCTTGTGGGCCGGCTTGCCGAGCAGTTCCCGATCGCCAAGCTTTGCCGATCCGGAACCCCTGGACAGCCCGGTGATGGCATCGATGCACGTGGTTTTGCCCGCGCCATTCGGACCGATGAGGAATCGCACCTCACCGGGGTGGGCGTCGAAGGAGACGCCGCCAACGGCGACGAATCCATCGAACTCAACCCGCAGGTTCGTGACGACGAGTGATCCTTCTGTGGCAATCACCTTTTTACCTCCTCGGATGCGGGCACTGCGGTGTGGGCGGTTGCCGCGGCGGGCGTTCCACGCGAGTGCCAAATCAGGTCTTTGAGTTTGCCGAGCAGCGACGACAATCCGAGCGGGAGGAAGAGCGTCACCAGGATGAACACCAGGCCGAGGATGTATATCCACCCGCTCGGCCAGGTGGAGCCAAGGCTTGACTGGCCCCAGCCAATCGCCATTGCCCCCAGCGCCGGGCCGAACAGGGACGCGCGTCCGCCGAGGGCCACCCCGGCGATCATCAGGATCGACGCGGACGCCCCAATCTCCGCCGGGGTGATGATCCCGACGATGGGCACGAACATGGCGCCCGCGATGCTGGCCATCACGGCCGCGACCACGTAGGCGACCAGTTTGATGTTGGCGGGGTCGTAGCCGAGGAACCGGACGCGCTCTTCGGCATCCCGGGTGGCTATCAGCAGCTCCCCGAAGCGACTGCGGTTGAGCTGCCACACCGCCAGCAGGCAGAGAATAAGCAACACGGCCGCGATTGCGTAGACCATCAGTTTGTTGCCGTCGTCGTTCAGGACGTAGCCGAAGAAGTACTTGAAGTCGCTGAGTCCCGTGTCGCCTCCGGTCTGACGGATCGTTGAACTGATGAGGACGGCCAGCGCCACGGCGAGTGCCTGGGACAGGATCGCGAAGTAGGCACCTTTAACCCGGCGCTTGAACAGCGCGTAGCCGAGGATCAGCGCCACGATCACCGGAAGGAGCACGATGGCCAAAAGTGTGAATATGTCGCTGCGGAACGGTTCCCAGAAGGCCGGAAGGGGCGCCAGCGGGTCGTACAGGATCATAAAGATGGGGAGGTTACCGGGGCCCGCGCTCTCCAGCGTGAGATGCATCGCCATGGAGTAGGCGCCGAGCCCAAAGAAGACCCCCTGGCCCATAACCAGCATTCCGCCTCGTCCCCACACGAGGCCAATCCCAACGGCCGCAATCGCCCAGCACACGTATTTGCCGAGGTTGTTGATCCAGTGCATCGAGAGCAACGCGGGGGCGACACCAAGCAGCAGCACGGCGAAAACCCCAATGCCGATCAGGGGAAGCCACGGTTTGAGTTTCGTCATGTTAGTCCCCTCGTACGTACGGTGAACAGGCCCTGGGGGCGGAACTGCAGGAAGACCACAACGAGCACGAAGGCGAGCGCCTGGGCGAGGCTTCCGGTCGTCCAGTCGGCAAAGTACGCCAGGGCAACACCCACCACCCAGGCGGCGATGACGGTCCCCTTGATCTGGCCGATGCCACCGGCGACAACAACGAGGAAGGCCGGGATGATGTACTGCGTGCCCATCTGGGAGTTTGTGCCACCGATCAGCGACGCGGCCACACCGGCGACGCCAGCCAGGCCGGAACCGACGAAGAAGGTGATGCGGTCGACGTTGCGGGTGGGGACACCGCTGGTTTCGGCGAGATCCCGGTTCTGGACTGTCGCCCGGATTCGACGGCCGAAGGACGTGTACTTGAGCCACGCGGCGAGGGCCGCTACGCACAGGGCGGCGAGCACGATGGTGAACACCTGGCGCAGTGGCCATTCATAACCAAGGACGTAGAGTTGCCCGTCCAGCCAGCCCGGCTTCTCCACCGGCACCCCCTGGGGCGGGAAAATCTGCAGCGCGGCCTGTTGCAGGATCAGGCTAACCCCGACCGTAACGAGAAGGGTGTCGAGTGGTCGTCGGTACATCCACTGGATGATGCTGACCTCAAGCAGGAGGCCGAGGAGTCCGGCTCCGAGGAAGGCGACCGGCAACGCCACCGGGATAGAAAGATCGCTTGAGGAGATGACCTGCTGGGTGAGATAGGCGATAAAAGCGCCGGCCATAAGAAACTCGCCGTGCGCCATGTTGATCACACCCATCTGGCCGAAGGTCAGGGTGAGCCCGAGTGCTGCGAGCAGCAGAAGCGCACCCTGTGCGGTGCCGTTCAAAAGCGGTGGGATGAGTGCGTCCACGTGCTGTCACTCTCTGTGCGGTGGGAAGATCCGGAAGTGATGCTGGTGCGCGGGGTCCGTGCCGTTTCCGGCGGGGAACCCCGCGCACCAGCGGTGGGGGAACTAGCCGGCAGACGTCACGAGCGCTTCGCGTACATCGGCTGGGAACCAGTCGTATCCCTCGAGATACGGGTCAGGCTCGATAACACCCTCCGAGGACCAGACGATGTCGAACTGGTTGTCGGCGTTGACCTTTCCGATGTGGCCAGGCTTGGAGATGTGGTGGTTCTCGCCATCCAGCGTTACGGTGCCCTCCGGAGCGTCGAACGAGATACCGCCGGCCGCAGCTGCGGCGTTCACGTCATCCACCTCGAACGATCCGGCCTTCTCCACCAGTTCCTTGTACAGGTACAGCGAGATGTACGCGGCCTCCATCGGGTCGGAGGTCACTCCGCTGCTGCCGGGGTAGGCCTTCCAGTCCTCGATGAACTTGGGGTTGTCCGGGGTGTCAAGCGACTCGAAGTAGTTCCACGATGCGTAGTTGCCCGTGATCTCGTGGCCCATCGAGGGTGCCTCTTCCTCCGCGATCGACACGGAGATGATGGGGGATGTCTCGGGCGAAAGCCCAGCGTCGTAGTACGCCTTGATGAAGCCAACGTTCGATGATCCGTTGATCGTGTTGAAAACGAAGTCCGGCTTCGCCGCGGCGATCTTCGCCACCTGGGTGGTCCAGTCGTCCTTGTCGAGTGGCACGTACTCCTCGCCGACGATCTCGATGCCCAGCTCGGCCGCGTACAGCTTGATGATGGCGTTCGCGGTGCGCGGGAACACGTAGTCCGAGCCCGCCAGGAAGAGCGTCTTCACACCCTGGGAGGCGAGGAAGTCCATCGCCGGGAGGATCTGCTGGTTGGTGGTCGCACCCGTGTAATAGATGTTGGGGGATGCCTCGAGGCCCTCGTACTGCACCGGGTAGAAGAACAGACCGTTGTGTTCCTCAACGACCGGCTTGACGGCTTTGCGTGAGGAGGAGGTCCAGCCACCGAAGATTGCGGCGACACAGTCCTGGGTGAGCAGCTTCTCGGTCTTCTCCGCGAAGGTCGGCCAGTCGGTGGCGCCATCCTCCTGCACGTACTCGATCTGTTTGCCCAGGATTCCGCCGTCGGCGTTGATCTCGTCTGCGGCCATGTGCAGCACGTTGGAGACAGTTTTCTCCGAGATCGCCATCCCGCCGGTCAGCGAGTTGAGAAAACCGAGCTTGATGGTATCGCCCGAGGTATCGATGCAGCTTTCAGCCGCCGGGGCGGCGGACTCGACGGCGTCGCCCGCGCGGGCCCCGCAACCGGAAAGGATGAGCGCGGCTGACGCCGCGAGCGCACCCGTGGCAAGAAGCGTTCTAACGCGCCCTCTGCTGGTGAAGAGCATGATGAAACTCCATTCGATGTGATTTGGTGCGAGTCGACGGGCAGGACCTATCGGAGCGTCGGAATTTCAACGCGCTTCAACGTCCGCCCGAGCGGAAGATCCCGGTGGATCCGCCGATCGCCAATCAGGGGTAACTCGTGGTGCTTCTTCGGATGCGGAGCGCCGGCGTGCCCGTCGAGCCGATCCAGTTTCTCCTCGCCGACAGAACTCTGCCGACTGCTGTAGATAAGTTCACAATGGGCGCATGGCATTACATTGCCATTTCCGACACATATCCGTTGTGTAAACTGTCGGACCCTGCTGCGGCATAAAGCCTTGATCTAGCTGGTTTTTGCAATTTCCGGGGCGATCCCCGCCACCCCAGGTCAGGCAATGAGTGACAGACTTCTGACATGAACCAACGGCCCGCAAGAGGGGGATTGATGTCAGTGAACCAGCGGAGTATAAGGAGGCAGCACACGGCGGCGGAGTCGTCGTCAGCCCCGGGTACACGACGAGCGAGCCGGCCGAACGTGGCGGCGACGACACGACCCAGGCCGCGGTGCGTGCACCCCACCCGTCAGGGTTGATACGCCGGCAGCGCGGCAGTTTTAGGCAGGTAGGACCGGAGGCCCGCCGCCATGCCCCAGTCGAGGAGGCGGTCGGGGAGGATGCGCGCGAGCCCGATGATGATTGCCGCGTCGCGTCCCACGGCGTACCGCGTCCGCGGTCGTCGTGTTGTGGCAGCCCTGGCGATGATGGATCCCGCCTCGTCCGCGGTCATCCCGTTGCCGATATGAGCAGCTGTCTGGGCGAGGTTGGCGGAGACGAGCCCGCCGTAGAGGCGCTGCAATTCCGGGGTCATCTCGGCGGCGAGACCAGAGGTGGTGGCAGCCCCGCGGTCGGCCATTTCCGTTTTCACGGCTCCTGGCTCGATCACCACGACCTGGACGCCGTGCGGGGCAAGTTCCCGCCGAAGAGCGTCGCTGACCGCTTCCAGAGCGAACTTCGTTGCCGCATAAGGACCGTAGGTGGCCATTGCCCCCTTCCCTCCAACCGAGCTGATGTTCACGATTCTGCCGCGGCTGCGGTGCAGGAAGGGCAGCAACGCCTGGGTTAGGGCGACGTGGCCGAAGAGGTTGACCTCAAAAAGTTGCCGCCAACGATCGAGCGGAAGAGCCTCGACGGGTGCATAGATCGAGATGCCCGCATTGTTCACGATGGCGCGGAGTTGCCGATGGGTCGGGTCGGAACTGATCCGCTCAACAAGGTCTGCGATGTGATCCGGTCGTGTGACGTCGAGAATTACGGGTTCGATGCCATCGGAGCGGATGGCATTGCCGTCCGTTTCCCGGCGAACGCCAGCGAGTACGTGGTAGCCGAGAGAGGCGAGCTGGCGGGCGGTGGCCGCCCCCATCCCCGTCGAGGCACCGGAGACGACCATAAGTTCATTTTGATGTGACGTTGTCATACGAATGACTATGAGTGATTCGTATGACATTGTCAACTAGAATCAGTTTCATGGGAACCCGACTAGAAGCAGCCGCAGCCACCCGGGTCGCCCTCGTGCGCGCCGCATCGGAGTTACTCGACGAAGGCGGTCCGGATTCGGTCACGCTTCGCGCGGTTGGTAGCCGCGCCGGCGTATCTCGCGGCGCACCCTACGGCCATTTTGACAACAAGGACGGCTTGCTGACCGCGCTCGCTGTCGACGCCTGGAAATCAGCTGCCGACCAGGTGATCCAGCTGCGTGCGGATTCCACTACCGCCCCAGACGTCCGACTGGAACGCGCACTGATGACGCTGGTTGCACTGGGCAGGCGCCAGCCGCACCTGTACGCCCTGATGTTCAGCACGCCGGCCGACGACCCGGAAACGACCTCCGCCGCGAGTCGACTTGAGGATGAGTTTCTTGCCATCGTCGCTGACCTGGTTGGCACCTCCGATGCCCGTAGGTATGGCGCTCTTGTCATGGCGAGCGCCCACGGAATCGCCAGCCTCGAACTCAGTGGCCACCTCGCACCTGAAAAGTGGCACGTTGACGGGGAGGAGCTTGTGCACACGCTCGTCGCGGGGATCCGCTCCGGCACCCATGGTGCCACTCCAACGGAACACACATCCTGAAACTGACGCCGGGGGCACCGTAGTGGCACGTCGGCAAACACCCGCACACTTCGCGACGATCGTGCCCGACCCCGGTGGAGCCCAACGATGCCATCCCGGGTTGTTATCCGGCTGTAGGTTCGTCGCTGTGACGCCGGCGCGTGCGTTCCGGAATTGCGACGATCGCCAGCACAACGCAACCAAGCGCTGGCACAACCAGCGGGATGAGCTGCCAGGTGACAACAACGGCGAAGAAGCCGGTCGCTACGGTGTAGCCAGCTCCCGCAGGATCCCATCGGACGGCGGCAGGAAGAGCCCGTAGTGCACCCCGCCATCCGGTCTTTGGCGACCAGAGCCCAGCAGTGGTGAACAACGCAAGGCCGACGACTGCGAGACCAAGCCCGCCGATGGCTCCAACCAGGGGTCCACCGGGCAAAAATCCAGAGTTGGACAGATCGAGGTCGACCAGAAGGATTACCACAAGCGCCAACGCTGCGAGCGCTACGGCGATACCGCCCACCAACGCTGACTTGAAATCGCCCCACGCCCTGGCGAGCGTTGATTCCTCACCGCGAAGGAATCGACGCGTATGCCCAACTCCGGCCACGAGGGCTGCGGGCATCGTCACGATCGCAAGGGACGCGATCGTGACGAGCAGGCCTGCCGTCAGCACTTCTCCGAGTAGCCCGAACCAGTCTTTTGCACCGGGAAAGCGTGCGGGAGGAGCCGAATCGCTGACGGGTCCACTACCGGTGAGCGCCGCACGCCTGGCCTGGCGTTCGGTGCGTTTGGCGTGTCGAGTCCGAAGCTCTGCCACTGCGATCAGCCCTTCAGACCCTGCGTAGCGACACCATCCACGAGGAAGCGCTGGAACACAATAAAGAAGATCAGGATCGGCAACAATGCCAGCAGCGATACCGCCACGGTGGCTCCATAGTCCGACGTCGACGTAGCGTCGTTGTACAACTTGAGAGCAATCGGAAGCGGGTATTTTTCCGGTGAGTTCACATACAGTAGCGGGCCGAGGAAGTCGTTCCAGGTCCAGATGAATGCGAATATCGCGCTGGTGATCAGGGCGGGTTTGATCAGGGGCAAAATGATCGAGACGAAAATTCGGCCATGCCCGGCGCCGTCGATGCGCGCGGCTTCGTCCATGTCGCGGGGGATGTTGCGAATGAACTGAACGATGAGAAATACGAAGAACGCTTCTGTCGCCAGGAACTTCGGCAGGATCAACGGAACATACGTATCGATCAGGTCCAGCTTCTGGAACATGATGTACTGCGGAATGATGATGACGTGGAACGGCAGCAGAAGTGTTCCGATCATCGCCGCGAAGAGAATCCCGACGCCCCGGAACTTGATCCGAGCGAAGGCGTAGGCAGCCAGCGCCGATGAGGCAAGGATCCCAATCACAGCGGATACGGCGATGAGCAGCGAGTTCGCGAAGAACCTCCAGAGGGGGATTCCCCCGATACCCTCGATCACTTTCAGGTAATTATCGACCGTGGGGCGTTCCGGGAACAGGCCCGGGTTCTGGCCGAACTCACTGGAAGGCTTGAAAGAGGAGAACACGAGCCAAACCAGCGGGTACAGGATCACCACGGTGATAACGGCCAACACGACGAACCAGATGATGGTGTTTACGCTGCTGCGTTTGATCCGGCGCCGGCGAGGGGCTGGCTCGAGCTGAGCCGCGAGAATTTCAGCGCGATCTACATCGATTGTGCTGCTCATTTGCTTTCTCCTGCGTAGTGGACCCATCGGTTCGAGGTACGGAACAGAACGAAGGCGATGATCGCAACAACGATCAAAAGCACCCATGCCATCGCTGCGGCGTAACCCATCTGTCCGTCGGAGAATCCGCGCTTGTAGAGGTACAGGGTGTAGAAGTTCGTCATGCCTGCCGGGCCGCCGGAACCGTTGGAGATGATGTAGGCGGAAGAGAACACCTGGAAGGCATTAATCGTTTCGAGGAGCAGGTTGAAGAAAATCACCGAGCTCAGCATCGGCAGGGTAACCGACTTGAACTTGCGGAACGGTCCGGCTCCGTCCATTTCGGCGGCTTCGTAGAGCTCCTGGGGAACCTGCTTGAGTCCCGCGAGGAAGATGACCATCGGGGCACCGAACTGCCAGACAGCGAGAAGAATCATCATCGGCACGACCAGGGAGACGTTCCCCACCCAGCCGCCGATGTTTATCCCGAAGAGGCTGAGCGAGTTGTCGACGGGCCCCTCTGCCGAGAACATCGCCCGCCACACGATAGCAACCGAGACGGATGCCCCAATAAGCGAGGGAGCGTAGAAGGACGATCGGAAGAATCCTGATCCCTTGTCGCGGTAATTCAAAAGCATTGCGATGCCCAGGGCTGCCGCGAGCTTGATGGGGGTACCGATGAGGACGTAGACCAGGGTGATCTGCACCGACTGCAGGAACTGCGGGTCCTGAGTGAACATCCGGATGTAGTTGTCAAATCCCACCCACGTGGGATCGGAGAACAGGTCGTACCTGGTGAACGACAGGTAGAGGGAGTAAACCATCGGGCCGAGCGTCAGGCCGAGAAATCCGAGCATCCAGGGAAGCAGAAACCCGTATCCAGCGACGTCTTCGCGGCGGGCAGCACGGCGACGGCTGGTGGTGGAGGGGCGCCGTTCAGAATTTTTGAGGGTAGCGGCTTCGTTGCCGTTACGTTTTGATGTCGGTGGGGTTGACCGCGTGGGGGCGGCCCCTTTAAGACTTGTCACGCGATTCTCCGATCCCGGTGATGCCTACCGGTCCCGCGCGTATCGCCCGGGACCGGTAGGCATCTGTGGTTACTGGTTGAGGACGACGTCCATTTCATTGAAGAACTGGTCGACCGCTTCGTCCACGGTGAGGGTGCCGAAGCCGAGCTCCTGGCCAATCTGGCGGAACTTCTCTTCCAATGTTCCGGCGCCGATGATCGGCACGGGCGGTGCGTCTCCGAGACGATCCGCAATGGAGGATTCGTATTCGCCGATCTGGGCGTCGAGACCCTGGAGGTCAACGCCTTCAAGCTGGGTCTCCGAGGCGGGCAATCCGCGGTTGGTGCCGAATACAGCGCCGACCTCGGGCGAGTTCACCAGGAAGTTGACCAACTCAGCTGCGGCCTCGGGGTGGTCGGTCTTGGCCGAGATTGTGTGGAGCATCGAGGGCTTCTGGTACAGGTCCTTCGCACCTTCGACGGTCACGGGCGGCTCAACGAGACCGAGTTCGGTGAAGCTCTCCCCCAGGTTGCCGAGGTAACCAGCACCGAAGTTGTCCCAGGTCAGTTCACTGGTGGTCTGAGCGGCATCGAATCCGGAGAGGGGGTAGATCTCCTCAAGACGCTGCTGGGGAATTGTGACGGTATCTGCCCGCGCCTCCTCACCCGACTCCCAGAACTCGGCGAGACGCTTCTTGTCAAAACCAGGCTCGGCGTCGTCGCTGAAGAGTTCGGAACCTTCTGCGCGGAGCTGCAGTTCGAAGTTCTGGATTCGTGCGGTCCAGTCGGTGCCTCCGTAGATTCCTTCTGCGCTACCCGCGGCGGTGACGCTCTCCATCCACTCCGCGTAGTCGTCCCAGCTGCCCCCACCTTCGTAGGTCTCCACGCCGACCTGATCGAGGAGCTTCGGGTTTGTGTACAGGCCCCATGCGTTCGTGGAGGTGGCGATACCGGTGGTGACGTCGCCCACTACGCCGATACCGAGGATGTTCTCGGTGAGGGGTTCCGTGTCGATGATGTTGCCAAGATAGGGGTCGAGATCCAACAGCAGGTTGTTCTCGGAGTACTGGCGCAGGTACGAGTAGTCGAACTGCATAACGTCGGGAAGACCGCCACCGGCCGCTTCCGTCTGGCGCTTCTCCCAGAACTCGGGGAATCCAAGGAAGGAACTGTTCACCGTGATGTTCGGGAATTCCTTATTGAAGGCGGCAATAGCCTCGTCATACAGTGCGGCGCGAACGTCGTTGCCCCAAAACGCGAAGTTCAAGGTGACCTTTTCGTCGGGGTCATACGTTGTGGCGGCCTGGGGCGTTCCCGCCGAGCAGCCCGTCAGCACAAGTCCCGCGCTGATCCCGAGCACCGCGATAGCCATTGCTGCGCGTGGCTTGCGAATTGTGAACATCCTTGTTCCTCCGAAACTTCATTGTTTACTAGGTGCACGAAACGCCTCTCAGAAAGCGCTTTCCAGAACTGTAACAGAGCGCCTTGTTGTCGTCAACGAACGAATTGAAACGTTTCGTTTCCCCCGTACCCACAAGCTGGCCGCGATAAATCGGGACTGTCCCGCCAACTCAAGCGCAAGCATAACGCGCGCATTTTCGCCGTTCTCGGGCGCATGGCACGAGGCGAGCAAGACGACACGACCCTGAAACGTCGGAGGAAATCTGGCAGCATGCCCACCCATACATACCCTCGGGCACCATCTTGTTGAACATGCA
>JAODAO010000181.1 GCA_025463465.1 Glaciihabitans sp.
TCCTGACGAGTTCGGCCCGGGCGGGAACGAGTTCGTTGGCGACGAGCGTCGCACCGGCTGCCCTGGCTTCCGCGGCGAGCAGCGCAGCTTTCCCGCCCGGTCCTGCACACATATCCAGCCACAGCTCGCCCGCGGCGATCGGACGCGCGCGGCTGAGAGCCAGGGCGGCAAGCTGCGAGCCCTCGTCCTGCACCCGGGACGTGCCGTGCCTGACGGCATCCAGCTTTCCGGGGTCCCCGCCGTCGAGCGTCGCCCCGATCGGCGAGTACGGACTCTGGTAGGCGTCGAGTTCCTCAACCGTCGCCATACCGGGCAGGGCCACGAGGCTGACCCGCGGCGGAACGTTGTCGGCGGCGAGCAGTTCAACGAGCTCGGCCTCGCGGTCCTCGCTCTTCAGCGCCTGACGGAAGGCGCGGATGACCCACTGGGGGTGCGAGTACTCGAAAGCGAGGTGCTCGTCGTCGCTGGTTGCGGAGGCAAGTACACGCTCACGCCATTGCGCCGGTTCGCTGCGGGTGATGGTGCGCAGCACGCCGTTGACGAATCCGGTCGCCGAGTTCGAGCCAACGGTCTTCGCCAGCGTCACCGCTTCGTCGACGGCGGCGTGTGATGCAACGCGCAGCGACAGCAGCTGGTGACAGGCGAGTCGCAGCACGTCGAGGATGGCTGGGTCAATTTTGTCTGCTGGGCGGTTCGCGGCCAACTCGATGACCCGGTCGTAGTAACCGCGCAGGCGCAGGGTGCCGTAGGTCAATTCGGTTGCAAAGCCCGCGTCCGCCTCCGAAAGTCGCGCTCGTTCGAGGCGTACCGGCAGGAGGAGGTTCGCGTAGGCGTCGGACTCTCTGACGGCCATGATGACGTCGAGCGCGATCCGGCGTGCGGGCTGCACCGGGCTGGTCGGAACCTGAGCCTGGCGCGGGGCGCCGTCTCGTCCTCGGCCGCCGCGGGCTGCGCCCGAGCGAGCGCCACCCGATCCTGTATGTGGGGTGTTCATTCGGCTACCGCTCCGCTTCCCGCGGGCCTGCCGCGCCACCAATCCGCGGCCGCCATGGCCTTCTTGCCCGCGGGGTGCACGGTCAGGAGCTGGATTGGGTCAGTGGCGGTGCCAACAAGCACCGCCTTTCCTTCATACGTGATGTGGCCGGGCGTCAGGCGCGGCAGATCTCGAGCGCGCGCGGCATCGAGGACCTTCAGTCGTGCGCCATCCAGCGTGGTGAATGCCCCAGGCTCCGGGGTGACTCCGCGAATGAGGTTGATCACCGTCGTGGCGTCCGAGTCCCAGGGGATCCTGCCGTCTTCCAGCGTCAGCTTCGGGGCAAGGGTCACCGCGCCGGCCTGGGGCTCGGCGAATAATGCGCCGGCCGCGATTCCGTCCACGACGTCGAGCAGCAACCCTGCGCCGCTGTGCGAGAGGGACTCAAGCAGGTTTCCGGCGGTTTGCAGCGCCCCAATGGGTTCGCTGAACTGCCCGAAGATATCGCCGGCGTCGAGTTCGGGAACGAGCTGGAAAACCGTCGCTCCCGTGACCTCGTCCCCCGCCATCAAGGACCGTTGGACGGGCGCTGCTCCCCGCCACTTCGGAAGCAGCGAGAAGTGCAGGTTGATCCAACCGAGACGCGGGGTGCTCAGCAGTGGTTCTCGGACCAGTCCCCCGTAGGCGACGATGACCCCAAGATCCGGGGCGAGCTGCTGGATCTGCTCGGTGGCCGCGCCCGCGAGCCGATTGGCTTTGATGACCGGCAGTCCGAGTTCGTCTGCCGTGTCCGCGACCGGAGTCTGCGTGAGCACAGCTCGGCGACCCTGCGGAGAGTCCGCCCGGGTGAGCACGGAAGTGACCCGGTGGTCGCTTCCAGCAAGCCTACGCAGGCTCGGAACGGCCGCTGCGGGGCTTCCGGCAAAAACGATCGAGAGGGAGGGCATCCGACCATTCTCTCGCGTAGCGGCTGGTACCGCGAATGCGGCGCTCATTCGCTGAACGGTTCGACGTCGTCGAAGCGCACCCGCAGGCTCGGCGGCAACGGAGGGCGCGGACCCTTGATCGATGCGGCACGTCGACGGGTTGTGGCACTTTTGATGACCTCGGAGCGTAGCGACGACGCCACAGCCGTCCCGGCGTTGTAATCAAAGCGGACTATTGTTCGTACGACTCCTGGCTCGGTGTCGACGGGGCCAAGCAGGTCGGCTGGCGCAACGGTGAGACCCTCCAACGCCGTTGACACCGCCTCGAGTGTGCCGGTCACCGTGGCGACCCGAACAGCCGGGGGAAAGCGCAGCCGACGACGATCAGCGAGTTCCGCGCGTGCGTACTCTGCCTGACGCCACGTTGCCAGGCAGGATGCCAGCGCTCCCCCCACACCGACCAGCACAATCGGGGCGCCACGGGCGGCTAGGGCTGCGGCGTTTGACCACCAGCGCAGGCAGTCCTCCCCCACCCTCAGGCTTTCCCGTGCGACCATTCGCTCGCCGTCGAGAAGGAGAACGGCCCGGTATCCCCCTGCGGCTATCGGTTCAGCGCCGCGGGTAGCGATTACCAGGGCGGGTTCCGGCCCGATCGACAGCAGCGGGCGCTCGCCGTCGGCGACGATTATGCGGACGCCGGGAAACGCCCGGCCGAGGTCTTCCGCTGTCCGGCCGGCGGTGGCGCCCACAAATCGAAGCCGGGTTCCCTCACAGTTGTCACAGTGCCAGTCGGCGGCGAGGGCGCCGCACCATCCACAGGACGGTGTGGCGCGGGCGGACTTCTGCCCGAGCGGGCCCTCGCAGCGGAGGCAACGGGCGGATTGGCCACAGTCGACACATGCCAGCCGGTGCGCATATCCCGGCCGCGCGACCTGCACGAGGACGGGTCCATGTTCGAGGGCGGCTTTGGCTTCCCGCCACGCGGTCGAGGGGATCCGAGCCTGCGCGGCAAGGCGGTCCTGCGACGTCTGCTGGGCAGTGGGGATAACCCTGGGACGGTAGGCCGGGGCCGGTGAGACGGAATCAAGCCAACCCAGTTCGACCAGGCGCTCGACCTCGGTGCTCCTGGTGTGCCCGATGAACATCAGCGAGCTGCCCTGCTGTTCCTGCCGGAGGAGTGCTGCGTCGCGAGTGTGGACGTATGGGCTGAGCGGTTCGCTGTGCAGTGGGTCGCCGTCATCCCAAACGGCGATAAGACCGAGCTGAGCGGCCGGCGCATACAGCACCGACCGGTTGCCGACGATCGCCAAAGGGGTATCTTCCAGGCACCGCAAGAACCCGCGGTAACGGTCGGGATTCGACTGGCGGGCGTCGAGCCGGACGAGTCGTTCTGGCGGGAGGACAGCGTCAAGCGCCGCCATCAGCTGGTCCTGGTCCCGATAGTCGGGGACGGCGAGAATGGCCGATTTGCCAGCCTCGAGCGCCAGGGTCGCCGCGGCGGCCATGGTTACCGCCCACTGGCCGACCCAGACTCCCCCGGCCACTTCGCGAACCAGCGGGATGGCGTCGACAGCTATGCGCTTTCCCGTGAGGATCGCCGATTCCATTGCACCGAGTGGATAACCGTCGAGGGCGACGGCGTTGACCGGCGCCACTGCCGGGCGCTCCTCCGCCGCCCGCCAGGTCTTTTCCACCCTTACCTGCCGGGTGGGGACGGCGAGACGCACGATGTCGTTCGCTGAACCGGCAGACCGGTCGGCGGCGCGACGTGCCAGAACGGCAACCTCGGGTGTGAGCACCTGGATGGGCGAGACCACCGACTCGATGTCGCTGAGCGTACCGGTGTAGTCCCCGGCATCCCCCAGTTCGACGATGTAGCCGTCCGCCACCCGCCCGGCCGAGCGCAGCGGGACCTTGACCCTGACGCCCGCCTTCGCGGTCGCCAGCAGGTCGTCGGGAACGCGGTAGTCGAACAGCCGGTCGAGTTGGGGCAGGGGGGAATCAACCAGCACCCGGGCGGTGGATGCCGGTGCCACCGTTACAGCCTGGCTGCGTCGCGGAGAGCGTCGACGCGGTCGAGGGCCTCCCAGCTGAATTCCGGCAGTTCGCGCCCGAAGTGGCCGTACGACGCGGTCGCCGCATAGATGGGGCGCAGCAGGTCGAGGTCGCGGATTATCGCGCCAGGCCGGAGGTCGAACACCTCGCGGATGGCATCGATGATCGTTTCGTCGTCGACATGGTTAGTGCCAAACGTTTCCACGTAGAGCCCAACGGGAGATGCCTTGCCGATGGCGTAAGCCACCTGGACCTCGAGCCTATCCGCGAGTCCGGCTGCTACGGCGTTTTTCGCCACCCAGCGCATCGCGTAAGCCGCGGAGCGGTCAACCTTCGACGGGTCCTTTCCGCTGAAGGCACCACCACCGTGGCGGGCAGCGCCGCCGTAAGTGTCTACGATGATTTTTCGCCCGGTGAGACCAGCGTCGCCCTGCGGGCCACCGATGTGGAAGATTCCGGTGGGATTGATGAGGATTCGGGCGTCATCGGAGGACAGCCCAACCCGCTCGAGCACCGGCCGGATGACCAGGCGTTCCATTTCGACCCTGAGATCGGCGGTGGAGATCGACGGAGAATGCTGGGTCGAGAGGACAACCGTTTCGATCGAGCGCGGGGTTG
>JAODAO010000200.1 GCA_025463465.1 Glaciihabitans sp.
GCCACGATAGTTGCTGCCCGTGCGGCGGCGGCGCAGGAGCGGGGATCCAGCGTGATGATCAACGCCCTCGTCCTCACCGCCACAGACGGTATGGAGTGGGTCGCCACGCGCGTCGCCACGGAAATCCGGAGGAGATCCTTCCCGGACACCGGATGTGTGGTGATGGACAGCGACCTTGGAAATCGCTCGATCACCTCGGCAATTGCCGAGCAGTGCAGCTGAACAGCGCAGCTGAGTAGTGCAGCTGAACAGCCCACCCGGGTCGATTCGATCGCTAATCCGGTCTGTTATCCAGTCGGTCAATAATCTCCGCACGGCGCGAGGGCGTAGGAACTCCGTTGGCGGAGCGTAGGAAGAGCGTGAGGGAGTCGTTTTTGCCTCCTCATTCTTTCTAACCTCGGTTCATGACCCAGTACCACTCCCTCCACGCGAGCACTTATGTCCACTCAGCCACCCACGCGATGGTGCACGCGACGGAGTGCGTATTGGAAGGATCCCACCGCTGGGGAAGGGTATCCAGCACCGGTGCCGCGCGGGCCACAGCGGGCCATACCCGTCTCATCGTGTACCCGC
This sequence comes from Glaciihabitans sp., assembly GCA_025463465.1. GTDB lineage: Bacteria > Actinomycetota > Actinomycetes > Actinomycetales > Microbacteriaceae > Glaciihabitans. Next base: position 574 of record JAODAO010000200.1, read on the forward strand.
CAGACACCACGTCCCGTGACCGCCGGGCGTTGCAGTTCTACCGCCACTGGCCGGTGACGGGCATCCTCATCTCGTTTATCATCGCCGGGACACTCTCGTCGTGGTCGACTCCGATCGGCATCGCCATCACCCTGATGGTGTACGCCATCGGCTTCATCACCGGATATACGCTGACCTCGAGCTTCCGGGAGAGAACGCGGCAACTCGTCCTACTGACCGTGCCGGTCGGCGGAGGCTGCGAGACGGTCGGTGACGTCGATTTTTTCAACGTCGCTACCGACCGACTGCGTGCCATGGACAAATTGAATGACCACGGCCAGCTCTCGCCAGCCGAGTACACGGATCGTTGGGCCATGATCTACAACGCGCTGCCCGCACGCTGACACCCCGACTGCGCCAAATGCCGCGCCTGGCGCTTGCAACGGGTGCGAACCTGATCAACAGCCGGGAGTTGTTTTGACTAACTCAAAACAACACGTAGGATCATCACATGGCCCTTTTAGAACAACCCGTATCGGACGTGACCGAGCTACGCCAGTCGATCCGTGCGGCGGGCCTGAAAGTGACCGAGCAGCGCCTCGCCGTCCTCGGCGCGCTGCAGCAGAACCCGCACACGAGCGCCGAAGAGATCTTCGCGCGCGTTGGCGCGGTCCTGCGCGGTTCGTCCCCACAGGCGATCTACGGCATCCTCGCGGCATTTACCGCCGCCGGCCTCACCCGGCGGTTCGACCCGGCGGGTTCACCCGCCCTCTTCGAGCGCAGGGTTGGCGATAATCACCATCACCTCGTCTGCGTGAGCTGCGGGGCGATCGAGGACGTCGACTGCGTGGTGGGTGAAGCCCCCTGCCTCACGCCGTCTGACACCGCCGGATTTACCATCTTCGCGGCGGAAGTCACCTTCAACGGTATGTGCCCACGCTGCCAGGGCCAGGCAACACCCGAACCACCCGCCTGAGCGTCGCCGCGCTAACACCGCACAATCACCGCGCACTACCGCGCACCACAACACCGACGTTTCCCTACCGCTGACAGAACCCTCGGCGGCCGCTACGTCACGCCCAAAATCGGGCGACCCATAAACCACCATCCCGCTCGCGCATACGCCGGGCCTTTTCAACGGAGCACTCCATGACACTTCTTCTCGACAACCCCTTCACCGACAGCGTCCCCACCACGCACGCAGACGCCACCCGCGCGGACACCACTGCGACGCGTGTCGAGCTGCGCGCAAAGGCACCCCTCGGCGGCAGCTACGTCACCCGCCCCGGCACCGCCAACACCGAGGGCCGCTACGTTTCGACCCGCTTCACCACGATTCCCGCCACCCGCGGAACCTACGTCACCACCCTCGCCGGCACTCACCTTGATCACGTGGGCCAGTACACCGACGCGGCGTAAGCAGTTACCACTTTTTGGCGCCTGCCAGGGGCGATGTCGGTGGCCCTTCGCTAAAATCGCTTCTGCAGGGCCGGCTGCTTCTTTTACCTCGAGGAGCACAATGGCCGACTGGCATCCCATCCTGGTGGCGCGCGAGGTGACCCCCGGCCACTGGTACATGATCGACGGCGTTGGCAAACCCTACGGGCAGATCCGCCTCGTTAGGCGTGGCGACGACATCGGCTACCGCGCCGACCGCTGTGACGACCACGCGGACAACCTCGAACTCGTCGGATACTTTCGCACCCTGAAAGCGGCCGCCACCCAGGTACACCGGCTCTTCCTGCGCTCCCACGGCGCGCCATCGTCCCGCGAATATGGCCGCTGAGCGACATCCGCCATCACACCACCGTCACAATGCCACTGGCACATCACCACGTTCACAACAGGGGGATGTCTCTTCGCCGCTCAGCGGTGAACCGCCGGGTGACTCACCACCGGATCGGTGCCGGGGCGGGTGACGATGGCGGCAACCGGGGATTCCGGGTGTGTGCCATCCGGGTGGGCGGGCTCGGCGAGCAGGTGCAGCCCGCCCGGGGAGTTCGCCGACACGGTGAGCGCCTCAATCCAGGCGCGGTTGATCATCGGCATTTTGCTGCCCAGATAGGTGTAGGTCATCGCCAGGGCCGGGTGTAGCCAGATGGTGGTTTGCCCACCGCCGGTGGGCATGTCATTTTTCCAGCAAAAGAAAAACGATTCCCCGCGGCGCAGCTTCGCACCGATGACCAGCTGGAGGTGAGCCAGCATACGATCATCGAAGTCGGCGGTGAGGTCCGAGTCGTACGTCAGCGAGCCCATGATTGTCCCCTGTGATTGTGTCGATCCGACACAGCGGGGTCTGGGCCGTGCGCTATCGATTTGATGCTGGACCGTAGCTGTGACGATACGCGCGGCGCAGGCTGGATGGTGGGATCGGGACCGTTTCTCGCCAATTGGTTGTAAACAATTATTTTGAACACCAACGCGGCCAATTTGCTCGATATCTGACCAGAAAAGCGGAGGGATCGTCATTCATTCGCGGATGTCGGTGCGGCGGGTTACCGTGAACCAGTGGATGGATTTACCGCTCGTTATTGCCCGGGGTGCCTTATCACCCTTGTTCGGGTCTACGGCGCCAGCCGTCCCTATCTGCTCTGCGCCAAATGCGGCCTGGTGTTGTTGTCGGTGGCCCCTTTCTAGGGGTCTACGCGCATCTGGGCGAGGGGTCGTCCATCCCCAGAACAGGGGCCTGTAACGAGGATTGTTCAAATCTAAACTTTGGTTATGAACGCTGACGAGTGCACACCCTCCCCGTCACTCATCGCGCCACTCCCACCACTTCCGCCCGCGCCGTACCCCGCGGACATTTCCACTCTCGCCTCGACCCAGTCGCTCTGCCCGGAGTGCGAGCACGAGCTCGCCCTTCCCCCGAGCGGGCGCAGGACACGCTTTGATGCGTGGTTCCGCCGGCCTGGTTTGCCGCGCACCCTCGAGTGTGAACTGCCCGTCCCGTACCAGGCGGGCCACTGTGGTTGCGATAACCCATTCCACCTGCGCCGCTAACGCCGGCCCTTCATAAAACTGCCCCCGAAACTGGGGCGCCACCCCCGGGTGCAAAACTGCCGCGCGTGACTACGTTGAGTGCATGGCAAAGAGAAAGAAATTCTCAGCTCGCCCCATTCACAATCCTCGTCGAGCGCCCTGGCTTGCGCTCGCCTTTCTGGCTGTTCTCGCGCTCGTCACTCTTATCCTGGTGAGCCAGGCCCTTCTCTCGTAGTGCACCCGTTTAGTGGGGGATACACGGCGCCACTCCCCCAGCAAGCCGAGAACCGACGTTTTCTGGTGGCTGGGATACGAGTGGGCGTCGAACATCGTCGCCTTCGCGCGATCCACGATTCAGCGCACCAGCCGGCCACGTTTCAATTCGCTAAGAAAGCACCGGGAACTTCCCGGACGTAACGACGCATCCCTTCCGAACGACGGAAGATCGAAGCACCCGAGAAACACAAAAGTCACCACGTGAAGGATGTGATCGAATCGTGCAGAACCCGCTCCCCCGCTCGGTGCAGCTCGACGTAGACACACCTTCCGTGGCCCTGTACGTGGGGACGGACAGGAACCGGTAAAGAAATTTCCGGGTTTCCGGTCCTGCCGTGCGGCTTCACCCGATCGTGCCCCCTACGCCGGGTAATTCCCGCAGGCAGCTCAACCGGCATCGGGTCAACACCCCCTGAGTCCGTCTCCGCGTTACAACAGGAATCCCCTCGCTGACCGAATCAGCGAGGGGATTCTGTCATCAGGGAAGCGGATCTGCCGCGTGTCTGTAGTGCGTTTAACTAAAACCTGAGCAAATCGCCGATTCGATTAGGTTGACCCCCATTCGTGGGCCATGCTGGAGGTGCAGGGCGACGCTCCTGAAGTGGCCCCCTGCTGATTGCGCGTCGCCTTGTCTTGCGAACTGGCTCCGCTCGGGCCGCGCAGCTGGCGACTACCGTGCCCGCTGAAGTGCGGTCAGCTGGTCAAACCGGGGCCCGGCAACGCGCCGCCGCGAAACCAGTAGTCTCATTTTACCGAATCGCATCTTTTGGTGGCATGTCCCCCATTCGGTCCCCCATAATGAGGACATCGAACGTTTCGGTTCCGGTACCTTCGAAGAGACGTTACGTCACTCCTCCCCCCGAGTGTCGCAACGCCTTGCACCCCAGCACAGAGACCCCTCGCCACTCGGTGGCGAGGGGTTGTGCCTGCTCGGTTCCCCGGCTGCGAAGTCGCGAATCAGCCCGGGTCGGCGCGGGTCAGCCGATGGCCTCCATGGCCCCGATCGCGCCCAGTTTGCGGATTGATGCCCGAGCGTCCAGGTACCCCTGCCGTAAGCTGGTGTTGTCGCCGAGCTCACCGAACACGTCGGCAACCTCGAGCAGAGCACCCGGGGTAGTGTCCTCCGCCGCCACCGCCTCTTGAAGTTGCGCTGAGCGGCGGTCGATGATGGTGATCTCGTCCCCCGCCTCGGTGCGGCCCTCCAGCCAGATACTCCAGGCCGCGATGACCAGGGTGGCCCGGCGGATGTCGCCGCCGGCGGCGAGTTGTTCGCGGATGACGGGCAGCAGGAATTTGGGGATACGTTCCGAGGCATCTACCACCTGCCTGGCGAGGGTGTCGGCTATGGCGAGACTGGAGAACCGACTGATCAGCTGGCGGCGGTAATCCGCGATGGTGATGCCGGGCACGGGACGCAGCGTGGGGGTCGCCTCCTCCGTCATGTAGCCGAGGAGGAAGGTGGTGAAGCGGTCGTCCGTGCAGAGTTCGTGCACGTACTCGAAACCGGCGAGCACTCCGAGGTAGCTCATCGCCTGGTGCGAGGCGTTCAGCAGGCGCAGCTTCATCAGCTCGTACGGGGCAACATCGTCGACCACCTGCACCCCCACCGATTCCAGCGGCGGGCGGCCGAGGCTGAAGTCATCCTCGAGCACCCACTGCACAAAGGATTCGGAGATGACCGGCCACGCGTCGGTGATGCCGTAGGTCTCGGCCACCTCCGCGCGGGAAGCGTCGGTGGTCGCGGGGGTGATCCGGTCGACCATGGAGTTGGGGAACGACACGCTCCGACCGATCCACTCCCCCAGCTCGGCGTCCTTCAGCGTCGCGAAGGACGTCAGCGCCTTTTTGGCAATGTGCCCGTTGCCCTGGATGTTGTCGCAGGACATCACGGTGAACGGGGCGATGCCGCGCTCCCGGCGACGGCGCAGCGCCTCGGCCAGCAGGCCGAACACGGTGCGCGGAACGGCGCCCTCGGCCAGGTCGGCCGCGATGTCCGCGCCGCTGGCGTCGAACTCCCCCGTGGCGTCGCTGACACTGTAGCCGCCCTCGGTCACCGTCAGCGAAACGATGCGGGTGCTGGCTGCCGCCAGCTTCTCGAGCACGGCCTCCGGGTCGTCCGGTGCGAACAGGTACTCGGTGATCGACCCGATCACCCGCGCCTCGGCCGCACCGTCCGGGTCCTTCGTCACCAGCGTGTAGAGGTTGTCCTGGTCGGCGAACACCCGCTTCATCTTCTCGTCCGACGGCAGCACCCCCACCCCGCAAATACCCCACTCGGTGTTGCCACCGCCGGCCAGCAGCTCGTTAATGAACATGGCCTCGTGGGAGCGGTGGAACGCGCCAACCCCGAAGTGAACGATCCCGTTCGTCACGGCGCTCCGGTCGTAACCGGGCACCGCGACGGCAGGATCGATCTGGGTGAGGGTGGCAGCGGTGAGGACGGTCGGCTTGACCATAAACGACAACTCCAAAACGGGGGATGCGGGTGGGGTGAGGTGCTGGGGTGCTGGTGCGGGGCGGGAGCCCGCCTTATTTCTTTCGGGAGAACAGGCCCGTCAACGACACTTTGGGGGTGCCTCCGCTTCCGCGGGTGGCGGCGGCACGGCGGCGTTGGTCGATGTAGACGGCGATGATCAGCACGGCGCCGACGGCGACCTGCTGCCAGAACGGCTGCACCCCGACGATGACAAAGCCGTTCTGCAGCACGGCTGGAATGAAGAGGCCGACCATGGTGCCGAAGATGGTGCCAACACCGCCGAAGAGGCTGGTTCCGCCGATGACAACCGCGGCGATGACGTTCAGGTTGGTCTGCGATTGGCCGGCGATGGCGGTCGTGCCGTACTGCGACAGGGACAGAATGCCGGCGAACCCGGCGAGGGAGCCGGACAGCGCGTAGACGGAGATCAGCTGGCGGTCGACCTTGACCCCGACCCGGCGGGCTGCCTCTTCGTTGGAGCCGACCGCGAAGGTGTAGAGGCCGAACTTGGTTTTGTGCAGGATGACGCCGAAGATCACCACGATCACCAGGGCGATCAGCGAGATCAGGGGAAGGGTGGTGCCCCAGACGTTGCCGTAGCCGATGGTGTCGGACAGCTCGGCCGGCACGTTGCGGATGTCAACACCGCCGGTGATGACCTGGGAGAGGCCGAGGGCTCCACCGAGGGTTCCGAGGGTGACGATCAGCGGCGGCACTTTGGCCTTCGCGATAAGGAAGCCGTTAAGCAGGCCCCACGCGGTTCCGCAGAGGATGGAGACGATGATGCCGATCACGGCGACGCCCCAGCCGGCGCTGCCCATGGCTTCCATCACCTTGGCGGCGATGACACCGGAGAATACAAGCACGGAGCCGACGGAGAGGTCGATGCCGCTGGTGACGATGATAAACGTCATGCCGATGCCGAGCACGGCGAGGATGGAGACGTTCTGCACGATCTGGCGGATGTTGGTCCACTCGGGGAAGATCGACGGCGCCAGGGCCGAGAAGATCAGCATGATCACCAGGAGGACGATCAGGATCTGGAAGGACTGGATCTTCAGCAGCCGTTTGACGGGGCTGTCTTTGTCTGGGCCGTCGCCGTCGGGAGCGCGCTGCCCGATGTTGATCATGCTGGTCGGGATCGATCGCTTGGACTTTGATCCGGTTGCTCCGGTGCCTTTGGTGGTTTGGCTCATGAGTTCTTCCCCACAATCGCGCCGGTCATCGCGCCGACAAGTTCTTCCATGGACGTTTCCTTCGCCTGCAACGTCGCGACCCGATGCCCCAGCCGCAACAC
>JAODAO010000279.1 GCA_025463465.1 Glaciihabitans sp.
GAGGAGTAGACGATCTCGGCGAGGATGTAGTCGTCGGCGCCCGGAACCTGCTCCGCAAGCTCCGGCCGTTCCCTGATCAGCGCGAGGACCTCGTCGGTGAGCACCCCGTAGCGGTTCAGCAGGTGCTCCACCCTCGTGACGTGGATGCCGAACGCCTTCGCGATCTTTCCCCGCTTGTTCCAGGCCGCCTGGTACCCCTCCGCGCCGAGCAGCGCGATGTCCTCGGTGGTGCTTGCCGGCACACTCCCGTCGAGGGCGGAGACGGCCGCGTCGACGGCATCCTGCGCCATGATGCGGTAGGTCGTCCACTTACCTCCGGCGATGACAACGAGCCCGGGAACGCTGTGGGCCACCAGGTGCTCGCGGCTGAGCTTCGACGTCTGCTCCGACTCCCCCGCCAGCAGCGGACGCAGCCCCGCGAAGACGCCCTCGACGTCGTCGCGCGTCAGCGGCACCGCCATCACTTTGTTGACGTGGTCCAGGATGTAGTCGATGTCGGCCGCTGTCGCGGCCGGGTGGGCCTTATCGAGGTTCCAGTCGGTGTCGGTGGTGCCGATCAGCCAGTGGCGTCCCCACGGGATCACAAAAAGCACACTCTTCTCGGTGCGCAGCAGCAGGCCGAGCTTCGACTGGAAGCGATCGCGCGGCACCAGCAGGTGCACACCCTTCGACGCCCGCACCTTGAACTGGCCACGCTCCCCCACCATCGCCTGGGTGTCGTCGGTCCAGACGCCCGTCGCGTTCACCACCTGCTTCGCGCGGATGTCGAAGCGCTCGCCGCTCTCCAGGTCGTGCACCTTCACACCGACGACGCGCTGGCCAACCTTGAGGAAGCCCTCGACCCGCACCCGGCTGGCGACGTGGGCGCCATAGAACGAGGCGGTGCGGGCGAGGGTGGAAACGTAGCGGGCGTCATCGACCTGGGCGTCGTAGTAGGTGATGCCGCCCGTGAAAACGTCCTTGCCGAGGCTGGGGGCGAGGGCCGCGATCTGGCGCTTGCTGAGGTGGCGGTGGTGAGGCACCCCGGGAGGGCGGCCGCCCGTGTAACTGAAGATGTCGTAGAGCAGCATCCCGGCGCCGATGTAGGCCCGCTCGAAGGGCCCCTTCGTCAGGGGGAACAGGAACCTCACCGGCTTCACCAGGTGCGGGGCGAGGCGCTGCAGCAGGAGGCCGCGCTCGATGAGGGCCTCACGCACGAGGCGGAAGTCGAGCTGCTCGAGGTAGCGGATGCCACCGTGCACCAGTTTCGAGGACCGGCTGGAGGTTCCGCTCGCCCAGTCCCGGGCTTCGAGCATGCCAACGCTGAGGCCGCGGGTGACGGCGTCGAGCGCTGCTCCCGTTCCAACGATGCCGCCGCCGACAACGAGGATGTCGACCTCTTTGTCCTTGAGGTGCTGGATCGCGGCCGCCCGCTCCTCTGGTCCGAGCTTCGATGAACGGGTGACGGGGGTGGGCTGGGCCATTCGTGCCTCCTCAGGCGCTAGCGGAATGCCACGCCCCATCGCCGGAACTCACCGGCCGCTCAGGGTGCACCCGGTGCACCGTCACGGCCTTCGCGTCCCTGCGCCGAGGCGCCACGCCTCGTCATCGAGGCGCTCCCCTTGACGCTACCCCTGCAGGTACGGCGCGACAACTACTTCGACGCGCTGGAATTCCTTGAGGTCCGAGTAACCGGTTGTCGCCATCGAGCGGCGCAGGGCGCCGATCAGGTTGACCCGGCCATCGGCAACGGTGGACGGCCCGAAGAGGATCTGCTCGAGCGGGGCGATGCTGCCCACCTCGACGCGGTTGCCGCGGGGCAGCTCGTTGTGGTGCGACTCGGGGCCCCAGTGGTAACCGCCGCCGGGGGCGTCGGTGGCGCGGGCGAGGGCGCTACCCAGCATCACGGCGTCTGCTCCGACGGAGATCGCCTTGACGATGTCACCGCTTGTACCCAGTCCGCCATCGGCGATGACGTGCACGTAACGTCCGCCAGACTCGTCGAGGTAGTCGCGGCGAGCGCCGGCGACATCGGCGACCGCGGTGGCCATGGGCGCGTGGATGCCGAGGCTGGCACGCGTGGTGGATGCCGCGCCGCCGCCGAAGCCGACGAGCACACCGGCAGCACCGGTGCGCATCAGGTGCAGGGCCGCGGTGTAGGTGGAGGCGCCACCCACGATGACGGGCACGTCGAGTTCGTAGATGAACTTCTTGAGGTTTAGGGGTTGGGTGGAGCGCGATACGTGCTCGGCGCTGACCGTGGTGCCGCGGATGACGAACATGTCGACACCGGCGTCGACGACGGTCTGGTAGAGCTCCTGGGTGCGCTGCGGGCTGAGAGCTCCGGCGACGGGGACACCGGCGGCGCGGATCTCGGCGAGGCGGGCGCTGATCAGTTCAGGCTTGATCGGCTCGGCGTAGATCTGCTGCATACGCTGGGTTGCCAGCTCGGGGGCGAGGCCGCGAATCTCCTCGAGCAGCGACTCGGGGTTCTCGTAACGGGTCCACAGGCCCTCGAGGTCGAGGACACCAAGGCCACCGAGCTTTCCCATGGTGATGGCGGTCGCCGGGCTAACCACGGAGTCCATCGGGGCGGACATCACCGGGATCGCGAACGTGTACGCATCGATGGTCCACGTGGTGGACACATCCTGCGGGTCACGTGTGCGTCGGCTCGGCACAATAGCGATGTCGTCAAAGGCGTAGGCGCGGCGCGCGCGCTTGGCACGGCCGATCTCGATGTCACTCACTCGCCCAGCCTACCGGCGGGCGGGGTGCCGCTCTTCCGCGGGGCCGTCAATATCGTGTGTGAAGAGCCGCAAACCGCTACCCGACACACGATCGGGGCCGTTCGCCTCTCTGCGACCGGGTCGTCGCCCGCCCTGCAGCCTGGACGGGCGGTGGGGCATGCTGGAGTGATGAGTCACAATCTCCCTCCCGTGCCCGAGGTGGTCCGCGCCGAACCACTCGAGCGGCTGCGCCAGCGCACCAGCGAGAAGTGGACGGCGTATCCCGCGGATGTCCTCCCCCTGTTCGTCGCCGAGATGGACTACCCGCTCGCCGAGCCGGTCGCTAAGGCGATGATCGACAGGATTCGCGCCTCCGACAGCGGCTACGTCGCCTCCGCCGGACCGCTCGCCCCGGCGTTTGCTAGGTATGCGACATCCACCTGGTCGTGGGAGGTGAACCCGGAGTGGGTCTTCACCACCACCGATGTGAGCGTGGCAATCGTGGAGACGCTGCGGGTGGCGATCTCGCCCGGGGATGCCGTGGTGATCACTCCCCCGGTCTACCCACCGTTTTTCGAGCTCATCCCCGAGGCTGGCGGGGTGGTCGTTGAGGTGCCGTTGATCGGCGGCCCCGGAGCTGCAGTGGCGGGGAACACCGTCGTCGACGAACCATGGTCGCTGGATCTCGCAGGACTCGAGGCCGCGTTCGCCGAGGGTGCCCGGGCCTTTCTGCTGTGCAACCCGCATAACCCGCTCGGCCTCGTGCACTCCAGGGCGACCCTGTCGGCGGTCGCAAATCTCGCCCAGAAGTACGGGGTCACGGTGGTCAGTGATGAGATCCACGCGCCTCTCGTGCACTCCGATGCCGAGTTCACGCCGTACCTCTCCGTGTCCGCCGAGGCGAGGAAACACGGCATCACCGTCACCTCCGCCAGCAAGGCCTGGAACCTGGCCGGCATCAAGTGCGCACTGATGGTGGCAGGCAGCCACCGGGGCCATACGCTGCTGAAGAAGCTGCCGCTGGAGGTCGGTGCACGCTCCAGCATCCTCGGGCTGCACGCGAGCGTCGCCGCGTTCACCTCTGGCACACCGTGGTTGGACGGTGCGCGCGTGGCGATAGAAGAGAACCGTGCGCTGCTGGCGTCGCTGCTCGCCGAGCGGTTGCCCGCGGTGCGCTACCTCGAGCCCCACGCGAGCTACCTGGCGTGGTTGGACTTTCGGGCTCTCGGCTGGGGCGACGATCCGAGCGTCTTCGCGCTGGAGCGAGCCAGGGTCGCCCTGGTGTCCGGCCCCGAGTTCGGCGAACAGGGTCGGGGTTTCGCGCGGCTCAATCTTGCCTGCTCCCCCGAGGTTCTCACCGAAGCCATCGACCGCCTTGCGGCGAGCGCGAGAATGTTCTCAGCCGAGCAGGTCTCAGTCGAGAAGTGACCCGACGCCGGCACGCACCGCGTCGACAGCGCGTGCCCGCAGGACGTTGCCACGCTCGGTGAAGCTGCGCTGCTCGCGCACGTACTCGGCCTTACCGTCCGGGGTTTCGATAGCGATCGGGGTGTAGCCCCAGTCACCGAGGTCATACGGTGATGCGCGCATGTCGACCTGGCGGATGTCTCGGGCCAGTTCGAAGCAGTCGAGCAGCAACTCCCCGGGTATCAACGGGCCCAGCTTGATGACCCACTTGTAGACGTCCATTCCGGCGTGCAGGCAGCCGGGCTGTTCGAGTTGCAATTGGTTGTCCCGCGTCGGCTGCAGCCGATTCAGGGGCTCGGCCGGTTTGGTGAAGAAGCGGAACGCATCGAAGTGGGTGCAGGCGATTTTGTGAGACTGAACGACCTCGTCGGTGTCGCCCTGGCTCAGCCGCAGCGGAGCCTCGTGCCGGTGCTCGTCCTGCTGGTAGACCATGGCCCACTCGTGCAGGCCGAAGCAACCGAAGTTGGCGGTGCGACCCGCGGTGGACGACAGCAGCGACACGATAAACCGGATGCTGCGCTGGTTCGCTTCGCCGAACGCTGCGGCATTAACGCTCACGTCCGCTGGGCGACCGTTCGCCGAGTCTTCCTGGTACCACTTCCAGCTGGCACGGTCGAGGCCGACGGCCTCCTGCAGGGCGACGTATGCGCCCGGGTGCCAGCGTCGCAGCAGTCCCGGGCGGAACGGGTAGTAGGTGAAAAGGAAGTCGTCGACCGGATGGGTGGCGCCCGTGCCCGACCTGGCCCGGCGTCCCGCCGTCAGCGCATCCGCACGTTCCTGGTGCTGCGCCTCGAGGGCCTGCCACTGCCCGGGCGCGAGGATGCTCACAGATCGGGTGAGGCTTTCGGCGATGGACACCACTCGAGCGTACCCGCGGGTGCCGGAATGGATACATCCACCCCGGCCTCGTGCCGCGATCATGAACTACGACCTGCCCCAATCCCGTGTAACGGGCCTGGTGTCACTGCGACATAAAAGGTGCGTGCCGCTGCCGCTGGGCGGGCCGTACGGTGGTGACGGAGCGCACGGTCGCCCTGGTGGAGAGGAACGTCAGTTCTGCCGGGAGTCCTCAATATGTTGGGCAAGAGCAGGGTTGAGGTATGGGCCGGGCTGGCGCAGGGCATTCGTGACGCGGTCGATGACCTCTGGCGACTTGTCCTGGCTCATCTTATTTTTGGCCTCAAGTCGTGTGACGCGAAGGGAGAAGCCGATCGTGCCCCGGACAATGCGCTCCGCGTACTGCTCGTTCTCGAGCGTCGCACGCATACGAAACGGGTTGGGCAGCGGGTCTTCGAAGTGATTGACCAGACGCTCGAGTACCCGCAGGTTGTCGGCATCGGATAGGACCTCAGGAATGCCGTACGCGTGCACCGTCGCAAAGTTCCACGTGGGGACGCCCGTCGGCAGGTTGTACCAGCTGGGCGAGATGTACCCACTGGGGCCGGAGAACACCACAACCATCTCGTGCTCACCGAGCTCGTGGAGCCGCTCGTCAGGGCGTCCGACGTGACTCAGCAGGACGATGCCCTCCGCCTGCTCATCAAGAAGGAATGGGTAATGGGACACGACGAGTCCGGTGCTGGAGTGGCTGATCATGGTTGCCCACGGATGCGCGCGCAGTAGTGCCTTGACCTTTTCCTGGTCGGTCTCGGAATAGTCCGGATTGGACCGCATCAGTTGATGAGGGCGGGGCTGTTGGCGAATCCGAAAAGGTCTTTCGGGTCGTCCGAGTCAGCGACAAGGTCGAGTTGCTGGACGAACGATGTGTTTTCGACCTGGTCGCGCACGTAGCGAAGCGCGGAGAAGTCCTCGAGGGCGAAGCCGACGGAGTCGAAGACGGTGATCTGTTCCGGCGTGACGCGGCCCGGCGTGTGGCCAGCGAGGACGCTCCAGATCTCGGTGACCGGAAAATCGGCATCCATCTGCTGGATTTCGCCTTCGATTCGGGTCTGGGGCGGGTATTCGACAAAGACGCTGGAGCGATCGAGAATGCCGGCGTCGAGTTCGGTTTTGCCGGGGCAGTCACCACCTATTGCATTAATGTGCATTCCAGGGACGACGTCGGCATCGGAAAGGACTACCGCATTCGTTTTATCGGCCGTGCAGGTGGTGACAATGTCGGCCCCGCGCACAGCATCGGAGCCGCTGGTAGCGACGTCAATCTCAAAGCCAAGCGGCGCGAGGTTGCGCACGAACTTCGCACTACTGGCCGGGTCGGTATCCCAGATGCGCAGGTAGGTGATGCCAAGCAGTTCACGAAAGGCTATGGCCTGGAATTCGGATTGGCTACCGGCACCGATCATTGCCATAACCCGGGCGTCGGGGCGAGCGAGCGCGCGCGCGACCAAGGCCGAGGTTGCGGCGGTGCGAAGGGCGGTGAGAAGGGTCATTTCGGCAAGGAAGACCGGGTACCCGTTGTGTACGTCGGCGAGTACTCCGAATGCGGTGACGGTCTGATAGCCGCGGGCCGGGTTGAAGGGGTGCCCGTTGACATTTTTGAATGCGTAGAGTTCTGGGTCACTGATGGGCATCAGTTCGATAACTCCGAAGGGAGTGTGGTTGGCTACCCGCTCACTTTTGTCGAAGGACTGCCAGCGGCGGAAGTCTTCCTCGAGGTAGCCGGCGATCTCCCGGATGACGGTGCCGGTTCCGCGGTTGTGGACCCACCGGACCATGTTTCGGACATCGATGAAAGTGGTCATGAAATGGATCCTTTAGATAGCTCGGTGGGTGAAGCGACCGCCCAGCAGAGTGGCGGCGACAGGGAGTTGCCGCAGGAGTTCGGCCGACGCGGTGAACGGATCGGCGTCAAGGATGGTGATGTCAGCGACGTCTCCAACCTGCACCTGCATCCGACCCCGCATGCTTGAGGCCAGTGCGATGTCGAGCGGAACACGCTGCTCGGGATGCCAGGGGGTTCGCGCATCGCGACTGCGGGTGGTGGCCGCAGAGATTGCAAACCATGGGTCGAGGGGCGCGACGGGTGCGTCGGATCCGAAGCGGAGAGTGGCGCCGGCGCCGTGCAGGGATCCGTACGCGAAGGCACGGTCGGTGCGGCCGGCCCAGTGTCGGTCAGCGACGTCGCGGTCGTCCATCGCGTGTTCGGGCTGCACGCTGGCGACGAGTCCGAGCTGGGCGAAGCGGGCGAAGTCATCGGAGCGCACCAGCTGGGCGTGTTCGATGACCCCGGGAATTTGAAGTTCTTCGAAGATGTCGATGACCTCGGAATTTGCGCGGTCGCCGATGGCGTGGACGGCAGCCCCGATTCCGCTACCGCTGGAGCGCAGCAGCAGGTCCCGCAGGGTGTCGGGCGACACGCTCGCAATGCCGCACCCGTGTGTTGTGTGTCGATCGAAGCCCGGGTAGGGATCCCAGCAGAGGGCGGTTCGCGTGTTGAGCGAACCGTCGACCACGATCTTCAGCCGGCCCATCGTTACCAGCCCGGTCGGATCGAGTCTGTCCCCGGTGCGCAGGCCCAGGGCGATGGCGCTCTCGAGCCGTTCCGGCCATACAGACGCCTCGATGCGCAGGCTGTCGACGCCAGCGGCCACGCGGGCGGGCCACTCCGTGATGTTGTCAGTGACTTCGAACTCGACGATGCCAACAACCCCGCGGCGGGCGGCTGCCTCGGCTGCGTCGCGAAACATATCGGTTGTGGGAGGAGATGCCGAAGCTACCCTCTGCCCCACCTCGAACCAGTGGTTCTCGCTGACTATCCCTGAGGCGTCGGGATGGGCGTCGAGGAGCGCGGCGGCGGCGGAATTGATCCAGGCGCAATGCAGGTCTCCGCTAATGAGCACGACCGGTACAGCGCCGGTCGCATCGTCGAGATCGCGCTGGGTCGGTGCCGCTGGCCAGGTGCCGTCGCGAAATCCGTATCCGGTCAGGATCGAAGTGGGCGCGTAGATGTTTCTGCGCAGTTCCCGTCGAACCCTCTCGAGCACATCCTCGGCACTCGCGGTGCCCGACAGGTCGAGGCGGGACTGCTGGATAGTCCACTGGGTGAAATGCAGATGTTCGTCCCAAAACCCGGGGGTGAGTATTCGGCCATCAAGGTCGATCAATTCCGATCCCGTGCCTGACCCGGTCGCAGAGGGCGAGATTGCCGTGATGCGCCCGTTGTCGACGGCGACGTCGTATCGGTCGTCTTGGCCCAGGAATCGCGCGTTGGTGAAGTGCAGTGGGGCCGGGCCATCACGGTGGGAGCGGGCATGGTGGAAGTTAGTTGTCGCCACGAGGGGTCGTTCACTTTCGCGTAGGTTCCACCCGGAGGCGGTGGTAAGAGAGCTGAGGTTTCGAGGTCAAGGGCGTCGGATGAAAACCACACCGCGGTAGTCGCTGTCGCCCCAGGCAAGCATTCGATCGAGCTCGCCGAGCATGATCGGCAGCTCGTGCGAGTCAACCCAGGTTTCACCCCACGTCGCTGAGATCCACGGGTCGTCAATAACGACGATCCCATCGCCGGCGGCGTGCGCCAACACCCAGTGCGGCACCGGGTACCCGAACATAGGCTCGATGTTGAGGAGCAGGAGGGCGAGCTCACCCGCTTCTAAGCGGGCGGCAATCGTC
Source organism: Glaciihabitans sp. (assembly GCA_025463465.1). Taxonomy (GTDB): domain Bacteria; phylum Actinomycetota; class Actinomycetes; order Actinomycetales; family Microbacteriaceae; genus Glaciihabitans. The sequence goes on from JAODAO010000279.1 coordinate 8,745, forward strand.
TCAACGGAGACTCGCTCGCGGTGCACAGCTATATCGGAGTGCTGCGCGCGCTGCAGGGAGTTGGCCTGCAACTCCTCGCGGAACGATCGGTCGAACCGCTCGGAATAGGACTCGAGAAGGACGGGGCCGTCGGTGTCGAGGAAGACCTCTACGGGTGACGTGCCGGCAGCATCCGGAAATGACTCCCGAAGTGCCACAGCGAGACCGATGGGCTCGCAGGCCGGGAAATTGCTTGACCTGCGCCAGAAGTCAATCTCTTGGTCGCGAAGGTGTCCCCCCACTACGAAACCGCCCGTGCCCCGCATCTCCGACGCGAGGAGTGCGGTCACTGCGCCGCAGGTGAAAGTGCTGGTCTGAGAGTAGTAGGGCGGTTCGGCATGGCGGATCGGACGAAGCCAGCGAACGAAACCATGGACGCCTTCAGTGCCGGCGGCAGAGCGATAGGGAGTGCGCAGAGGTATAAAGCCTGCTGATTCCGGTGGTGTGAGCTCGTCACGAGACTGCCATTTAACGGCGACATCGTCTCGAAGCATCGCATCGGCAACCACCTCGGCGACAAGTTCTGACAGCGCAGCGTCCGAACCGACGGTTGTGGCATCTCGCCAGGCGTTGGCAATCTTTGTTGCGGCGGTTGCCGGCCGTCGGGTGGTGAGGACAGCCGCAACGATCGTGCCGTCTGTTCGCGCAACACGGATCGTCGGAGTCTGCGGCCCTCGGTCGATCTGCCAGAGGATGGCGGTGTCCGGGCCGAGCACGGCGACGAGTTCATCATCCACAGAGTCGGCAATGCTGATAACGGAGGTGCGGGAAGTGAAGGGGATCATGTCGACTTCAGCTTGACCGTCCCGGGTCAATGTTCACGGATTGCGAGGCAATGATGCACGATGTACGACCCCACGGGGCGTCCCGTGCACAAAAACTTACGAAGTCTGTGGCAGCGGAACGGGGACATATCGGGCGCGTCGGCCGTCGGAGTCAAAGACGGTACCCATCCTCTTGACCGCGCGGGGAACCATCCAGCGGTCAGTGACCGCAGCCTCCGGGAAACGGTGCCTGATGCTCTCCTCGATCTCATCGAGGTCGGAGATCTCGCGTAGCCACAACGTCGCGACAACATTTTCGCGCCCAAGGGTCGATGCGCAGAGGCGCAGCGAGGGATGGCGGGCCAGGTGCGCTGCAAGGTCTGCGATCCTGTCCTGGGGGACCGTCATCCACAGGTGCACCGAGGCGTTCCAGCCCACGACGTCATGGGCGAAGTCCGCCCGCATCCGAACCCAGTCCGAGCGCGCCGCGCTGGCGATGCCGCGCCGAGCGAGGGCGACGGACACACCAAGTTCTTTTGCCACCTCCGCCGCGGCGCGACGCACGTCTGGCTGCAGCGAACGAATGACGTCGTCGATCAAATCGTCGTGGCCTGCGGGGCCGACCGACACCGAACGAAGAGGCAATCCTTCGACGGCCGCGCGCTGCTCCGGCCGAAGGGAGTCCAAGGTCCACTCGGAACCCTCGCGGAAAATATTGCGGAGGAAGCTGGTGCTCGTCGACACCACACCCGGGAGTACTGAGATCTTTTCGGCGACGTATGTGTCGATGCTGCGGGGAGAGGATGCGGCCACGGTCAGGGACAGGTCCCGGGCACCGGTTGTGCATTCGACATTGATGACCGCGCCCTGTACCTCGAGAGCTGAGGCAACCTGTTCCCGACGGCCGGGCGCGCACCTCACCTCGACCACGGCGGTGCTGGACCGCAACCTATCGCCGTTGGCTGACCGCAATTGCATTCGCTCAGGCAATACGTAACACGTTGTCCATGCGAGGCCGTCTGACGTCATTGCTGACCAACGCCGTGACAGCGTCGATGGGTCAGTACGCAGCATGGGCGCGAGCGATGTCCACGACGCACGGGGGGCACGCTGCAGAGCGTCAATGAGTTGGAAGTCGAGTTCGTCGAGCATGTCGTACCTCCTTTTCGTGGTGTAGCCCTGTTGTCGCGGGGCCGCAAATCCTTCGTGGCGGATGGTATTCCTGCACGAATGTATTCAGAGCCTAACGTTTCATGCAGTTGTGGCGGGAAAGCCTAAACATTCTGATCCTTGCGAAGAACCTTTACAAGCAACCCACATTCCAGCACCCGCCACCCGCCGAACGTCACCTAAACGACGCACGGAGCACCGAAGGAGAACACCCGATGAAGTGCAGTAAACCCCTGAGGGTCGCGGCGATTGCGGCCGCGGCGATGCTCGCCCTTGCCGCATGTTCACCGGCTGGTAGCGCTGGTAGCGCCGGCGGTACCAACGCTTTGGGTGCGCCAACCGATGGCGGCGACCTTGTCTACGCCGTCTCTAACGGATTCACCAACTTCGACTCCAACGTGACCGCCGCAGCAGCCGATGCCGTAGCGCTGCGTCAGGTTTACGATTCCCTCGTGGACCTGAAGGACGGCGAGATCGTCCCTTGGCTCGCTACGGGCTGGACCGTCAGCGACGATGGCCTCAACTACGAGTTCACCCTGCGCGACGACGTCACCTTCCAAGACGGAAGCCCCTTCAATGCGGATGCCGTGTGTTTCAACTTCGACCGCATCGCCGATCCCGCAACGGGTTCGCTGTACGCCGTCGCCCTGATCGGGGCCTACGCATCGTGCGCGGCGACCGATGCAACGACCGCCGTCGTCACACTGTCCGAGGCCTACACTCCTCTGCTCGCGAACCTCTCGAGCCCATTCCTCGGAATGGTCTCGCCCACTGCCGTCGCGGCAGACCCAACGGGATTCGCCATCAACCCGGTCGGAACCGGTCCGTTCTCGTTTGTGTCCTTCTCTCCCGACAGTGAGCTCGTCCTCGAGCGCAACGACGACTACAACTGGGCTGCCGAAGGTGCTGAGCACGACGGACCCGCGTACGTCGACTCGCTGACCTTCCAAATCATCAGTGACGCCACCGTGCGCACGGGATCGCTGACCAGTGGCGATGTCGATGTCATTGACGGTGTGCCAGCACAGCAGGTGCAGACCATCGAAGCCAACGCTGATTTGAGCTACTACAACGAGGTTCAATCGGGAGGCATGTTCGAGATCTACCTCAACACGTCCCGGCCAACGCTTGCTGACACAGATGTGCGCGTGGCAATCGCCAAAGCACTCGACATTGATTCTTCGGTGGCCGCGACGTACTTCGGCGCCTACGATCGTTCCGCCTCACCGCTTGCACCCACCACGGCGGGATACGACGACTCGATCTCGCCGATCGCGTTTGACCCTGCGTCAGCTGCTGAAGAACTCGACGACGCAGGGTGGACGGTCGGCTCCGACGGTATCCGGGAGAAGGACGGGGAACGCCTCAGCCTGAGTTACCTCGAGTTCTCACCGAGCTATGACGGCCGCCTGGAGCTTGCCGAATTCCTCAAGGCCAACCTGGCGGACGTCGGCATCGAGCTGGAGGTCGAGGGACTAACCGCGGCGCGGATCCAGGAGAAGCTCGCGGACAATGACTACGACTTCGTGACAACGAGCTTCATCGCTGTCGACCCTGACATCCTGAACACCCTGTACCAGTCGGAGTCGTACTACAACTTCTCGCGGGTGTCCCAGTTCGACGAGCAGCTTGTCACGGGGAGAACCACCCCGTCGGGCGATGAGCGCGACGCCATTTACGCGGATATCCAGAGAACGATCGTCGATGACGCGATCTCAATTCCTACCTATCTCATGGCGTACAGGGTCGCGACTAGCGCCAACATCGGGGGCCTTGCGTTCGACGCCGCTGCATACCCGGTGCTGTACGACACCTACCTCAGCGAAGGCTGATGCCGGTGCGCGGGACGGTTGTTTTCAGCCGTCCCGCGCTCCGTCCATTTCGACCCCGAAGAAGAATGGCTCCCCACTGATGTTCCCCGCTATTTTCAAGCGGCTGCTTGCGGGCATTCCTACGCTGCTCGCCGTTGCACTTATCGTCTTCCTGATCCTCCGGCTGGTGCCCGGAGACCCCATCAGGGCGCTCCTAGCTTCTTCCCCGGCGACTCCCGGCCTAGAGGAGCGCCTGCGCACCCAGTTCGGTCTCGATCGGCCACTTCCTGAGCAGTTCATCTCCTTCATTTGGAATGCCCTGCACGGTGACCTCGGTCTCTCGTACACCACCCGCCAACCGGTGACCTCGGCAATCGGCCAACAGCTGATGCCCACGCTGCAGTTGGCACTCGCCGCGACAGTACTCACCGCGGTACTCGGAATTACGCTTGGTGTTCTCGCCGCGACCTACCGCAACACCCTGACTGACGGGGCGATCCGGGTGTTCAGCCTGCTCGGCACATCGATGCCGTCATTTTGGGTGGGGCTGCTGCTCATCATGCTCGTCGCATTCCAGCTCCGGCTGCTTCCTGCGACCGGTTCGGGCGGTTTCGATCGCCTCATCCTCCCCGCGATCACACTCGCTCTTCCCGCTGCCGGTGTAGTGACCCGCATCGTCCGCAACAACGTGCTCGACGTGCTTGGTGAGAACTTCGTCACAGCTCTGCGAGCCAAAGGTATCGGGGCGGGCACGATCATGGTCAAACACGTGCTGCGCAACGCAATCATTCCAGCAGTGACGGTGGTGGGAATGCAGATCGGTGTCCTACTGGCAGGCGCGGTGATTGTTGAGCAGACCTTTGCACGCCAGGGAATAGGCAAGCTGCTGGTGCAGTCGATCTTGTCAGGGGACTACCCCATCGTCCAGGGCATTGTGCTGCTCATCGCTGCGATCTACATCCTGGTGAATATCGCCGTCGATATCACCTACACCGTTATAGACCCGCGCATCCGCTTGGCGGCAGGGGCAAACGCATGAGCGCCGGCCTCCTCACCGCTGGAGTCCGTCGAGTTCGCGGCCTTGGCCTTGGCGGGATCAAAGTCGGTAATACGCTCGCCATCCTCAGCGCGGCGTGGCTCGCCCTCACCGTCGTGGCGCTGATCGTGCCGGATCTACTCGCACCGGGTGACCCGACGAAACTTCGACCCACCATGGTGCTGCAACCGCCGAGTGCGGAGAACCTCCTAGGGACCGAGCAGTATGGGCGCTCGGTCTACCTGCTCCTCATCCACGGTGCCCGCACCGCCATGCTCGTGGGATTTGCCTCCACGGCGATTGCTCTGGTCATCGGAAGTCTCATCGGTCTCCTGGCCGGGTACTTCGGCGGCTGGGTCGACGCAGTTATCGGACGCTTGCTCGACATCCTGATGTCTATCCCGGGGGTACTTCTAGCGTTGCTGGTCACGGCAAGCGCAGGGTCATCGCTGACCTCGCTTATTTTCTCCGTGGGAATCGCCTTCGTTGCCGGCTTTGCCCGGGTGATGCGTGGACAGGTCCTGACCACGCGTGAGCGAGTGTATGTGGACGCAGCCCGTTCTGTGGGATTCAGCGGCCCACGAATTCTGTTTCGACATGTCTTACCAAACGCATTCGCGCCCGTTCTCGGGCTTGCAACGGTGGCAGTAGGAGAGGCGATTCTCGTAGCTTCAGCGCTCAGCTTCCTGGGGCTCGGACCTCTCCTCGACGTACCCGACTGGGGCCAGATGTTGGCTGCTGGGCAACCCTTCCTCCTTCAGGCCTGGTGGGTCTCGACCTTCGCCGGTATCACAATCTCCGTCACGGTGGTGGCTGTCAGCCTCCTCGGTGACTGGCTAAAAGAGCGGTTCGATTAATGCGAGACATAACCCGGGCAACCCCTGGCACACGTCGTCACAATCAGGTGGGTCTATGAATAACGCAGTACTGAGCTTGTCCGGCATCACGGTCAGTCTCGCGCAGGATCGGTCAACGCAACTGGTCGAGAACGTTTCGTTAGATGTGGAGCGCGGTCAGGTGGTGTGCCTGGTCGGCGAATCCGGCTCGGGCAAATCTGTGCTCGCCCGCACCATGATGGGCCTTACTCAGCTCGACCGAGGCGTTGTGGTAGAGGGTGATGTCCTGTGGGACGGGATTCCTCTCGGACGTCGCAGTCATGAAAAGCTGCGTGGTCGCGACCTCTCCATGGTGTTCCAAGAACCCGTGGGATCTCTCGACCCTTTGTTCACGGTTGAGTCGCAGCTGAGCGAAGCGCTTCGCCGAGCCCACGGCAGGATTGGGCTCTCCGAGACGCGCCGACGCATCCGGGAGCTGTTGAGTGAGGTAGGTATTCCCGATCCCGACCGGGTGATGCGCTCGTATGCGCACCAGCTCTCGGGAGGTATGTGCCAACGCGTAATGATTGCGGGTGCGCTGGCGTGCGAGCCGAAACTACTGATCGCGGATGAGCCCACAACGGCCCTGGACGTGACGGTGCAGGCACAGATTCTTGATCTGATTGCCCGCCTATGCAAAGAGCGTGACATGGCAGTCATCCTGGTGACCCACGATCTGGGAGTCGCCGCCCGGCTGGCCGACCGGGTTGCGGTGCTCTACTCCGGTCAACTCGTCGAGGATGCCGGTTCAGACAAGACCTTCACCAGCGCCCGGCACCCCTATACGCGGGGCCTTCTCGATTGTGTACCGCTGATGACCGGGCCCCGCCGTACGCTGCTCACCACCGTCGAAGGGTCCGTTCCGGACCCGACCAACCGCCCCTCGGGATGCCCATTCTCGCCCCGCTGTGCACGGGCGACGTCGAAGTGCGAGGAGATGCCCGCAATGAACCAGGAGCCGGAGCGCCGTTTTGCGTGTTGGAACCCCTATCCCGAGCCGGCTGATATTGCAGGGAGCCTCGTATGACCACCCCACCCCAGCCCCTGTTGCAGTTGTCCGGAGTCTCCAAAAAATTTGCCTCCCACAGCGGACGCCGAAATCAGTTTGTTACCGCGGTTGACAACGTAGATCTCGACGTGATGCCGGCGGAGACCGTCGCCCTCGTCGGAGAATCCGGCTCGGGCAAATCCACCCTCGGGCGAGTGGCGTTGCGCCTCACCGCCGCCACGAGCGGAACTGTCGAATTCGATGGAACCGACATCACCAACCTGCGCGGCTCAGAGCTGCGAGGCATCCGTCCTGCCATGCAGGTGGTCTTCCAAGATCCGCTTGCTTCCCTCAACCCCCGCATGTCAGCGGGTGCGATCGTTGCAGAACCACTGCGGGCGATCCGCGGTATCCGGGGTAGCGAGCTTGACGACCGGGTGGATGATCTGTTCCGCGCTGTAGGGCTCCACCCATCTCGAAAGCTCGCACGCCCCAAGGCAATGTCCGGTGGCCAGCGCCAACGGGTCGCGATTGCCCGGGCCATTGCGCTGGAGCCCCGGCTCATCCTTGCCGACGAGGCCGTGTCGGCGCTGGATGTTTCTGTCCAAGCCCAGATCGTCAACCTGTTCGCAGAATTACGGGAACGATATGGGCTCGCATACCTGTTCATTTCGCACGGCCTTCCCATTGTCCGGCATCTCGCGCAGCGCGTGGGCGTCGTCTACCTCGGCCGGATCGTAGAGATCGGCCCTATCGACGAGGTCTTCGAGAATCCGCGTCATCCGTACACCCAAGCGCTGATCTCGGCGTCGCCGGTGCCCGATCCGAGAGCATCCCACTCGCGGATACTGCTCGGTGGCGATCCGCCCAGCCCGATGGATATTCCGACCGGATGCCGGTTCAGAACGCGTTGCCCCGTCGCAATGCCAATCTGCGCTGTCGAGGCGCCGCCGCGGGTGCTTGCCGGACCCGGACACGAAATTGAATGCCACCTCGTCGACGGACAGGAAGTCGGATGAGTTCAGAGACACTTCTACTGACCAGCGCCCACCTGCTACGTCCTGGGGCAGCAGCCATCCAGAATTGCGCCGTGGTGGTTACGGACGGAGTCATTAGCTGGGTGGGCGAGCGCGGGGACCTTCCTGCGGAGTTTTTAACCGCTCAGCACCTCGACCTCGGAGAACTGACCCTTCTGCCCGGGCTCATAGACGCCCACGTCCATCTGAGTCTCGGCGCAGAGCCAGCAGGCGACCGCGCAGTCTCGCAGGCTGATGCCGTTGACGATGATGCCGAATTTGCGCTGATGTTCCGCAACGCCCGCGAGCTCGTGGAGGCTGGTGTCACAACGGCAAGAGACCTCGGATGCCGTGGGTATCTCGCCCTTCGGGTACGTGATGAAATTTCTGCGGGAATTGCTCCGGGGCCCCGGATACTTGCGGCCGGACCACCCCTGACCGCACCCCAGGGACACTGCTGGTTCCTGGGCGGCGAGGTCAATGGGGCGGAAGAAGCACGCACTTTGGTGAGCGCTCATATTGCTGCCGGCGTCGACGTTATCAAGGTGATGGCAACCGGTGGTTTCCTCACGCCTGGCACAACGCCGTGGGACGCGTCCTTTGAGACAGCGACCTTGGAGGCGATCGTGACCGAGTCCCACCGACTCGGGCGCCGGGTCGCCGCCCACTGCCACGGCATTGAGGGTATTCGACGCGCGCTTGCCGCCGGTGTGGACACCCTCGAGCACTGCTCCTTCGTCGAAGAAGGCGGAGCGAAAGCCTTCGACAGCGACCTCGCCGACGCGATCGTCGCGTCAGGTGCGTATGTCTCCCCCACGATGAACGCCGATGCACGACAGATGATGGCTGACGGCTGGCAGCCTCCGGTGGTCGAGCTGTGGCGGCGGGGAGCCCGCGTCATCGCGAGCACCGACGCGGGCATTCCCGGTACCCCGCACGGCGACTACGTTCTCGCTCTCGAGTCCCTCGTCGTTGCTGGGATGCCGGACAGCGAGGTGCTCATCGCGGCGACCGTAAACGCAGCAGAGGCTCTGGACCTGGCCGAGGTCACCGGCCGGATAGCCGTCGGATATTCCGCCGACCTCATCGCCGTGCAAGGCGATCCATCACTCGACATTCGGGTACTAAACCTGTTGAAGTTCGTGATGGCGCGAGGCAGGATCGTACGCACCGTCAACTAAATCGTAACGAGCCCGTGGACGAAACAGTGAGAATAAACGCCGCGTCCTTCGGTACCCCCTGCAGTACCGGCACGATGACGGATGCTGGCCGATCCGGTAGCGGGAGATGCTGAGTTGGCCTCGTCGAAAGCGCTAGTCGATGTTGTTGGTGTGTTATCTCGTGACATTGTGGGCACGAGATAACACACCGACATATCAGGGTGCCGGTACCTCTTCGCCCGCGACGGGGGCGTCGGGAGCGGTGCCGTTGCCGAAGGGACGACCACCGAGGGCCTCCCGGCCATGCGGCTCCAGCCAGACACTGGATTCAGGGCCCTTTGGCACGACGCCGGTCGGGTTGATGTCGACATGGGTGAGGTAGTAGTGCGCCTTGATCTGGTCAAAGTCGATGGTGTCGCCGAAGCCGGGCGTCTGGAATAAGTCCCGCGCGTATGCCCAGAGCACCGGCATCTCACTCAGCTTGTTGCGGTTGCACTTGAAGTGCCCGTGATACACGGCATCGAAGCGCGCGAGTGTCGTGAAGAGACGGATGTCTGCCTCGGTGATGGTGTCGCCGACGAGGTAACGCTGGGTGGTGAGGCGCTCTTCCAGCCAGTCGAGGCGGGCGAAGAGATTGTCGTAGGCGCGGTTGTACGACTTCTGGCTGCCGGCGAATCCGCACTTGTAGACACCGTTATTGACGTCGTGGAAGACCAGGTTTGCGACCTCATCGATCTCGGTGCGCAGCGCTTCGGGATACAGGTCCGGGGCGCCCTCGCGGTGGTACTGCACCCACTCGGTCTCGAGGTCGAGGGTGATCTGCGGGTAGTTGTTGGTCACCACCATGCCACTGGCTACGTCCACGATCGCCGGCACGGTGATACCGCGCGGGTAGTCGGGGAAGCGGGTGAAGTAGGCCTGCTGCAGGCGCTCGATGCCGAGGACGGGGTCAACACCGTTCTCGTCGAGGTCGAACGTCCAGCTGTTTTTGTCGTGGGTTGGGCCGGGTAGCCCGAGCGAGATGACGCCTTCCAGTCCAAGCAGGCGTCGCACGATGGTGGTGCGGTTCGCCCAGGGGCAGGCGCGGGCGGCCACAAGGCGATACCGGTTCGGTTCAACGGGCCAGCCGTCTCGGCCGTCGCGGGTGATGCGGTCCTCGATGTAGTTGGTGTCGCGGTCAAAGGCCTGGCCGGGCGCGACGTAGCTGGGGGTCAGGTTCGTGTCACTCATAGGGCAAAGCTACGCGCATCCGCTGGGACGACGCCGGGGTTTTGTCAGTTCCTCGCGTCGCTTTGCCACCCCGCCCGTCACCTTCATCGACGCCGAACGCATACAAAAAGGCCCAGTCCAGGTGAACTGGACTGGGCCTTGCTGGTTGTGCGTTTACCGTAGTGGCCTTCTGCGACCGTGCGGTGGATGTTTAGCGACGGTAGTTCGGTGCCTCAACGACCATCTGGATGTCGTGCGGGTGCGACTCCTTGAGTCCGGCTGCGGTGATGCGGACGAACTTGCCCTTCTGCTTCAGCTCGGCGATGGTGCGGGCGCCGGTGTAGAACATCGACTGGCGCAGGCCTCCGAGGAGCTGGTAGGCAACGGACGCCAGCGGGCCACGATAGGGAACCTGTCCCTCGATGCCTTCGGCGATCAGTGCCTCGTCGCTTGGCACGTCTGCCTGGAAGTAGCGGTCGCGCGAGTATGAGGTCTTTTTGCCGCGGGTCTGCAGTGCACCGAGCGAACCCATTCCGCGATACGCCTTGAACTGCTTGCCGTTCAGGAACACGAGGTCCCCGG